>CAKZLL010000148.1 GCA_937125475.1 uncultured Saprospiraceae bacterium
TATCGGTAGAACGACTTTCAAAGGGCGTTATAATGATCCTAGTTGGCTCGGTGATGCGTTGGGCGGAGATTGGGAAAATAAAAAAGCGAGGTTTCAAGATTATAGTTTGGTTTCGACTTGGCAATTAAAAGAATTAGGTCGTTTGAAGTTCTTTTCTACTTATGGTACAAGTCAATACCATTCCGAAGGGCAAAAAGACAGTACAATTTGGGCAATGGATAGCGATCAACAAAATTTAGATTTTCATTCTACCACTAGTATTTCGGGCGTTAGTTATAAAATTAATGATAAGTCTCATTCCTTTTCTTCGACATTTCTTTATGCTACTCAACATAAAAAACAAAGTGCTACATTCGTTAAGGAGTTAACGAAATTGCCTTTTCAACAAGATAGTTCTGCACATGAGAGGTTGGCTTTTAAGTTGAAATATGCTCAAAAAAATAAGTTTAAAATTCAATTTAATGGGGCTTATTTGACCGATAAATTGCATAATTTTGATGCTATTACAAATCAACAAACCATTGGAACACAAGCAGTTTGGTTATTACAACCGAGCATGAGTTATCAGACCGTTTTTAATACTAAAAAAGTACTCAATGAGTATGGAGACCCGCAAAAGGTATATCTTAATATAGGAATTAGAGGTAATTATTTCTCTACAAATCAGACGTATTCTATAGAACCTACTATTCGCATTTCTAATAAATTTAGTTATATATTAAAATGGAATTGGGCATTGTCTTATAGTTTACAAAGCCAATTACAAACGCCTGACATTTATCTTAGTCAAAATGAACAAGGCGATTATTTGAATAGAGACCTTGATTTTTCAAAAGCTCATCATTTCAATTTTCAATTGGGCGCGAATTATAAAGAAATGAGATTCTCAATAGATTTATATCGCCAACAATTATTTAATATTCCAATTATTGACAAAGAAAATGCTCATTTTTCGGTCATTAATCAAGATTATACATTTATTATTGATCCTTTAACGAATACAGGAAGCGGTCTGCAACAAGGCATTGAGTTAAATTCGGGGCATCATTTTATTTTTAAAAATTATCGTAATCGCGAGAAAGGCAGGTTCTCAACTCACCTAAATACTACTTTTTATCAATCAAAATATACGGCTGGTGATGGTGTGCAACGAAATACTCGATTTAATGGCGGTCATATTACTCAATTGGTTATTGGCCCCAAATGGAATTTTATTACTTATAATTATTTCTTTGATGGAAGTAGTTTGAATAAGTTGGGCTTTCATTTCAAAATCATTTACGGTGGCGGATTAAAAGAAACGCCAATAGATTTACTCACTTCCCAACAATTAGGTAGGACGATTTATGAACTAAACAATCCTTATAGTTTATCTCAAAACGATTTTTTTAGAATTGATGCTAATATTTATTGGACTATTCAGTTTGTTGATAAAAGTAGATATAAAAAATTGACTAGTACCCTTTCTTTTAATATTCAAAATTTAACGAATCAAGAAAATCTAGCTTTTCAATATTTTGATACGGTTCAAAATGATGTTGTTCCTATTTATCAACTTGGAATGATGCCTTATTTATCATGGCGAATTGAATTTTAATTTAAAAAAGGCTTTCACCTGTTTAAATTTTAGATGAAAGCCTTTCTTTAAAATTATTTTTCTATAAAAAGCCTAATTAACAGAGCTAGTTGGAGTATCTCCTGGTTTTTTGCCAAATAATGCATCCTCGCATTTGTTAATCATGCTTGTCATATCTTTTTGGTAACTAGATGTAGTTCCGTCGATTTGAGCCACTTTTTTAGCTGCATACAAGAAAGCTAATGATTTATTACAATCAGTCTCCGAAAATCGTTTAGCACTCTTTATTAATTGTCCGACAAAATCTAAATCAACAGCTCTTGCAACGACTAAATTATCCTTTAGTAGTTCAATCCTGTTTTCTAAAGTATCAATGATAACACCAAAACTATCAACTGCGGTATTATATAAGATAGTTTGAGGATCTTCTTCGTTTAATGCTTCTTCATCGGCGAGTGTAGCAATGTTATTTGTGTCTTCAAAAGCGAGATCTTCCGTATTGGGAGGCATAATAACGGCTTTGGTTGTCCGATTTTGTAAAAGCATAGTACCGAAAATAATAGCGAGTAAAGTACTAATCGCTGCGACTCCTAAAATAATATTACTTTGCGTCATACCCTTTTTGAATTGATTTGTAAGTTTTTCTAATAGCATTATTGAGAAAGTTGTAGTTTCCTTTGAAATGAGTTAGGTATTGCTTGAGTAATTTATTGAAATATGTTAATTATTGTAAATTAATTGATAACAGTTATGCAAATATAATATTTTAAATTTTAAAATAACACTAATTTCATTTATAAGTATGGTATAAAAAGCTAAATTATAGACAGATTGAATTTGTTATTATATGCTGATTGCAGTTCACAACTCTGTTGATCTATAAGTTTGTTACAATATAAATAACAGAATTATTTAAAATAAATACGGATTTTTTGATAAATCTCTTTCCCTAACTCAAATATCGTATATATCCTTGATTTTGGTACATTCACTCATTCTAATTTGTTTGTTTTACTAAAATTAAGGAGATTACACGAATTATTAAAAAAAAAATACAAATGAAAACGACAATCAAAAAGTCTATTAGTTTATTAGAAGTTTTACCAAAAAAAGAAATGGCAAAAATCAAAGGCGGAGGAATTATTCGTAGAGGAAAACTTAAAAAGAAACAGACTGGAGGTTATTAAGCGTAACCATTAAAGTTTAGAAAAGATAATTAAAAAAGCCGATCATTGTAAAATGATCGGCCTTTTTTAGTACTAAAACATAGACATAAAGTTGATTATCCCATTAAGCTTTGTAATTTCATAGCCAAACTCATATCACCTTTGATTTTGATTTTGCCCATCATGACTGCTGTCATTGGGTTAAGATTTCCTTTAATTAGTTTTTGAAAATTACTTTCCGACATACTAATTGTACAATCAGCATCCGCTGTGCTATTACTTACTACATTCTCATCGCCTGTACCATCTATATAATAAGTATTATCACCTATTACAAATTTCATTGTAGCGTCTAAAGTATCGGCTTTACTAGCCATTAGATTAATCTTATCCATTAATTCTGGAGACATTGTTGTTTAATTTTATGATGTAAAAATTCAAAGTAATAAAAAAAGAAATAGTTATCCAACTTTCTCCGATAAATTACATTCTTTTCCAGATGATCTTTACTTCTGACAAAGAAAAGCCTAAAAATCCAGTAAGTTCTAATGTATTATTATCAACCATAGAGAAAGCGCCTTTGAGGCTTTGCCCAGTCATTGGATTATAAATATAACCGTCTTCCCAAATTTTATCAATATCATTAAATTCAAATCCTTTCACTGCGACAAGCCCTAAAACTGGTTTTTCGCGAAGATTTTTTTGAGGATTTAACTTATCTAATTTTGCTCCTCCGTCTTCCCCTTTAGGATCTTTGAGCCAAACAATTTTGCCATGATATTCATCGGCCGCCTTAAAAATTTCAATATTGAAGTTTTCATCTTTAGGATGCCAGACACCCAGAATATCATCTTTGTTGACTGCGATTGAAGGAATAGCAGATCCAGAAGCAGATAAAACTTCTATCTTTTTTTCAATGGTTTCAATCTTTGTTGAAGGAATTGCTTTCTTTTCTACATGGCAAACACTAGCTGATAATAATACAATAGTCAGTAGACCAATGATAAAATAAGAATTAGAACTTAATTTGTGATTGAGTTGCATAGTTAATTTTTGTTTTGTGAAACTAGAGAATCATTTATTTTAAATAATTTAATTAAAAAATGCCATTACTAATATTTAAACGAAAAAAGACAATATCGGTTACTAATTTTGAAAGATCGAATAATAGAATTACCCAATCATTCAATGAATGACTATTTTTTAAATGTTAAAAAGGTTAGTGTTTGCAGCTTTATATTAGTTGAACGAATTGAATAGCTATTATATAATAATGTTTTTGAATAGCCAATAATTGCCCAATATTCCTATTGGGACTATAAAACTATAAAATAATAACTTTAGAATAGAAAGTTAAGGAGTAATCTTTTGATGAAAATAAAATATCTTTGCAAAATTAATCAATTCAATGACTTATAGACCTTTTATATGACTAGAAAAGATAAAGCAACACATATTACTGCGATTTTAGAGGAACTTTATCCCGAAACGCCTATTCCTCTAACGCACGAAGATCCTTATACACTTTTAGTCGCTGTGTTGTTATCTGCACAATGCACTGACGCTCGCGTAAATAAGGTCACACCAGCTTTATTTGAACAAGCAAACACGCCTTATGCGATGGTTGAAATGGAGGTAGATGACATTAGAAGTATCATTCGTCCTTGTGGCTTGTCACCTCGAAAATCTAAAGCCATTTCAGGATTGTCTCAAATAATCATTGACGAACACGGTGGGAAAGTACCTCAAAGTTTTGAAGCATTAGAAGCATTACCAGGGGTAGGACACAAAACTGCTTCGGTCGTGATGTCGCAAGCATTTGGTGTTCCAGCATTTCCTGTTGATACACATATTCATCGGTTGGCGTATCGTTGGGGCTTGACAAATGGGAAAAATGTAGTTCAAACAGAAAAAGACTTAAAGAAACTTTTCGCTAAGGAAATATGGAATAAATTACATTTACAGATCATTTTTTTTGGTAGAGAACATTGCCCTGCTCGTGGGCATAAACCTGAAGAATGCCCGATTTGTAGTAAATATGGTGTGAAGAAAAGAATGTAAATAATCAAACAATAATAAAAATTCATGAGAATAATTTTAATAATTATCGTTATTGCAGCGGTGCTTTGTGTATTAGTGCTTAATTTTTATTTTAGAATTCGAGTATTTAAAGCTTATAAATATTTGGTGCAAAATCGGATCGAATTTGATACATTCGATGTGTTTCGCCAATCCAAAATTGATGAAGTTGTTCAGCGTTATCCTAAACATAAAGATGGGATTTTGGATTTTATGAATAATATTCGTCGTTCCGTTCGATTGGCTTCTTTACTTATTTTGCTGATCACTGCTTTTGCTTCTATCTTGATGTTTATGGAAGAGTAAATGAACTAATTTACTCATTCGGAGATTAGAGGATACAAAAAGACAAATGATGAAGAGTATAAAATTAAAATAAGATATAAATAGAAGGTTAAAGGTATATATAGTGAATATTAATGTGTAAAATTTTGTTTATCAAAATTTTATATTAAATTAATGTATTGTATGTTTTGAATATTAATTAAAATAATATATGTTTGTGTGCGTTAAGGTAGTTTTAATGAAAGCTATTTAAGCACTGATCAAAGCAATTATTATATTTATCAACTATTCAACATCATCATATATGTCTTTAACGACTTTTAGTAAGAAACAAACGCTTGAAGAGTACTTTAGTCAATTCAGAACGAACGTATTAGGACAAGGGAAAATTTTTGAAACGCCTTATGGCTTCAAAAGAATGATATACGCAGATTGGACTGCAAGCGGTAGATTATATAAAGCAATTGAAGATAATATCCGATATTCTATCTCGCCTTTTGTAGGAAACACACACACCGAAACCAATGTTACAGGTACTTCAATGACATTGGCTTATCACAAATCACAAACCATTATTAAAGATCATGTCAATGCTAATAAAAATGATGTATTGATTATGACTGGCTCTGGAATGACAGGTGCAGTGAATAAATTTCAGCGTATTTTGGGTTTGAAAAATGCTGCACCAATTGAAAACGAAATAGATCGACCAATCGTTTTTGTTACCAATCTGGAGCATCATTCTAATGATATTTCATGGCGCGAAACGACTGCTGATGTCGAAATTATTAAATTGTGTAAAAATGGGAATGTCGATTTAGAGCATTTACAGGCACTTTTATTAGAATATAAAGATCGAAAATATAAGATAGCAGCGATTTGTGGCTGCTCTAATGTAACAGGGATTCAAACGCCTTATCACGAAGTTGCTAAGATTATTCATGAACATGGTGGGAAGTGTTTTGTTGATTTTGCATGCTCTGCACCTTATATTCAAATCAATATGCATCCAAAAGATCCGATGGAACAATTGGACGCAGTTTATTTCTCAATGCATAAGTTTTTAGGAGGTCCAGGAACGCCAGGTGTTTTGATTTTTAATAAAGATCTATACAATAGCGATGTGCCAGATCATCCTGGAGGCGGAACGGTGCAATGGGTTACACCGTGGCATCTACAAAAATACCATGATAAAGACGAAGTAGGCGGAATTGAAGCGCGTGAAGATGGTGGAACACCTCCTTTTTTACAAACAATAAAGTCAGCATTGGCGGTGAAACTCAAAGAAAAAATGGGTATGGCCAAAATGTTAGAGCGCGAAGAGGAGATTTTAGAAATGGTCTTTGAACGATTAGAAAAAGTGCCTAATTTGATGATTTTGGCAGGCGATGTTAAAAAACGCTTAGGGGTTGTTTCTTTCATTATCAAGGATTTACATTATAATTTAGGGGTGAAATTATTGAATGACCGTTTTGGTGTTCAAGTGAGAGGCGGTTGTGCTTGCGCTGGACCTTACGGACATTGTTTGTTGGATATTACACAGGATATTTCTAATTCGATTAGGTCGGAAATGATGGGCGGAAACTTAGCTGTTAAGCCTGGTTGGATCAGAATGTCGATTCATCCTGTGATGTCAAATGAAGAAATTAACACGGTTTTGGATAGTATTGAAGCTTTAGCAGCAAATTTTGAAACGTGGGCAAATGATTATAAATATAATGTTCAGAGCAACGAATTTGATTTTAAAAATAAAAACGAACGAAAAATACAAGCCGCTAGGGTAGAGGAGTGGTTTAATGTGAAAATGTAGTAGCACGGTTATTCTTGCCTGTGTTCGTTGTAACTCCAAAAAAAAATATGACAACAATATTTATTATTATGGGAATTGCAATTGCAGTAATAGCTGCGTCTGGCATTGTTGCAGGACGTTGGGTGTCAGGAAAAGAAAACAGAACTCGACAAGTGGCAAAAACTCCTGAAAATAAAAAATCTAATTTTCATAATCATAGAACGTTCAATAAGACCATAAGGTAGGTTTATGAAATTTTAGGTTGATAAAACTATTAAATCCATGTATATATATTTTGGAATAGTGAAAAAGTATCTACCAGAAAAAGGATTTGGATTTTTAACACATCCTATTTCTTTGGGACCTAATAAAGATATATTCTTTCATATAACTAATGTTAAAAGGTCTCAAGAGGATATAGCTGAAAGGCTGTTAATCTATGACAGTACTGATAAAATTTGCTTTTGGTATACATCTGAGACAACACGAAAAGGTGAGCAACTCCAAAGTATTTTAAAGCCTCAAGATGTTTTTAACCTACATCAAGATAATCCAAATGATTTTAAGGAAAAAATTGAGTGCGTTTGGAAAAATATTGAAGAACCAGTACCATTTTGGTTGAGTGAGGTGACAATGGGGTTATTTGGTTCAAGTGGAAACGATGAATTAAAATCTGAGAGAGAAATATTAATTCAAAAAAGAGATAAGGAACGGGAAATCCAACGGAAAGAGCAAGAAAGGTTAAGAAAGATTAAAGAAGAAGTAAAGATAGAACAGGAAATTCAACGGAAAGAACAAGAAAGGCTAAGAAAGATTGAAGAAGAAAAGGCAAAGATAGAACGGGAAATACGAGAGAAAGAAAGGAGAATTCAAGAGGAAGCGAGAGCAAAAGTAAGAAATGAAGCTGAAGAAGAAAGGAAGCAGCAAGAAGAAATAGAAAAGGAAGAATTTGAACTTCTTGTCACTGAAATGAATTCAAAGGATTTTACTACGAGCGGACAAGTTTCAAATTACATTATTAGAAACAGATTAGGTAACAAATATCAAAATATTTCAGGGGTTTTAGAAATGGAGAATAGCACTTCATCATGGAAATTTAACGGAGGTTTCTCACCGAGAATATATGCCAAGTTATGTGAAAGGCTCAACCTTGGTAATAAAGGAACAAAATCAAGTGTAACTGGATTTACTTCGTTTAAGAATTTAAAATAGTAGATAGAAATAAGTAGGAAATCCGATG
>CAKZLL010000149.1 GCA_937125475.1 uncultured Saprospiraceae bacterium
CTCGCCAGCAAGAAATTTAACAAAAACCAAAAAATAGTAATAAATCGTACTTAAATGACAAATAAATTAAAGAATGATGATGAATTGCAATGGTCTGCAATAGTTGCTAATAATTCAATGAATAGGAAAAGAAAGGCAACTGGAGTAAATAGTTATGAAAAAGATCTAAAACTTGATCCAATAATTTTTTTATCAGAAAAGCTATTAGAGTCCAATTTAGAAAAAGTTAAATGGTTAGATATATGTTGTGGGGAAGGAAATGCTTTGATCCAAACAGCTCAATTTTTTCAATTTAATAATCAAGCATCAAAAGTGGAACTAATGGGGGTTGATTTGGTTAATTACTTTAGTGATTATAACGATTCATTAAATAATTTTTTAACACTTAAAGACGAGAACATTTCAACATGGAATTCAGCTACTAAATTTGATTTAATTACAGTCGTACATGGTTTTCATTATATTGGAGATAAAATTGGAACAATAGAGAAACTCATGAAAAATTTAAAACCAAATGGTCTTTTAATCGGTAATTTAGCTCTTAATAATATTATAATAAATAATGTCAATAATTCATCCACAGAAATTAAAAGGTACTTTAAGAAAAATAATATTATTTACAATTCAAGAACCAAAATTCTTAAAATTGAAGGGGCTAGAATGATAGAAAATAGATATGAATATTTGGGAGCAAATGATCAGGCAGGGCCAAATTATACAGGGCAAGCAGTAGTTAATTCAATGTACAAAAAGAAAAAGCAGGACGAAAGTTGAGGTGATTATTTAGGATGATTGAAAAGAAAATTGATTTTGATGGAAAATCTTTAAAAGAAATATCATTTTGATAATGAATGACTTATGCGTGCTAGTTAGGGCTGTAATAAGCAAAATCATTATTTTTAATTATCTCATCTACAAATACCAAACTAACAATGTCAGAATTATTTCAAGCACTCAAACAAACCGCGCAAACCGAACAAGTTGCTATACAAAACTTATCATATTTTAATTACAGATTTAAAAAAGTCCGTGATATTACTCCCTTCCAACAACTAAAAAAGGTCAAATATTTGGACTTAATTGGTAGTGACATAGTTGATATTAGTGCATTAAAAGAACTCGTAGATATAGAGACATTGACGCTTACTTACAGTAAAATAAGTGATCTCTCTCCTTTAAGAAATATGAATAAATTAGAACAATTAGATCTAGGAAATAACCAAATTGAAGATATAAGTGTACTTGAACAATTGCCCGTTTTAAAACACCTCAGCCTTCCTTATAATCCTTTGAAAAATGCTAGTTCCTTTCCTTTTATGACTAATTTAGAAGGTTTGGATATAGGTGGAACCCCAAAAATTAAAAACTTTTCCTTTTTGAAAAAGTTGATTAATCTTAATACACTTAGTCTTTATGATAATCACTTAGATGATATTTCTTTTCTGAAACCTCTACAGAAAATGAACTGGCTATGTTTGAATTATAATTCGATTAGCAATATTTCTGTTTTAGCTAATTTGAGAGAATTAGACTTTCTTTGGTTTACAAATAACCCTGTTCGTGATTTTTCTCCTTTACAGAATTTGCCGAAATTGACTAGACTTACTTTGGTAGAAAATAAGATTATTGATATTTCTTTTTTACAAAAAATGATCAGTTTAACAGACTTAGTTCTTGATGATAATGAAATAGAAGATTGCTCAGTGATAGAACATTTATTTCAATTAAAAACGTTATCACTTTCCAATAATAGAATTAAAGACATTACTCCTTTATTGAAACTACATTGTTTAAAAGAGCTAAACATCCGAGGAAATTTGGTGGATGAAAAAGACAAAGTAATAGAGGAATTGATAGAAAAAGGAGTTAAAGTAGTACAATAGAATTTTTACATCAACACTTCAATAGCCTTTCTAACATTCTTGACTTCGGCTAATTTGAGCAACCGAATGATAAAAGAAACCCATCTGCCAGGATAAGCCATGATTTTTCCTGCCTCGGCTACAATTGTATCTTGCTTATCTATTTCTTTTTGCCATTCAGTTGAATTTTCTGTATGTTTTGCCAAGTCGACTGCAAAATCCCATGCAAAATTACGCGTAAGAGACATCGCCCATTTCGCAAAATCTTCATCTTTTCCGCCTGTGACGTAATCTAAAACATACATTAATGGTGCTACCTTTGCTAAATCTTTCTGTACTTTATCGACCAAGCCGTTGAGAATAACATTAATTTGATCAAAATCAGCTTTCAATGATTGAATTTGATCGTCAGGTGCTACTTTTGCTGCGGCAATTCCCAAATCAAAATTAATATGTGCATTCATACCTAGTAATAAATGTTGAAGGTAAAGCACATTCTTTTTATTGCCAGCCTCAAATGCGACTTCCCAAGATTCAGTGGGTTTTCCTCCTGCTCGAAAAATGGTATAAGCCTCCAAATATCGATTAGCAAAAATAATATCAAGTCGCTCCATTCGAGGATTATCTTGAAATTTTTCTTCAGCAATTGCTTCACAAACCGCTATTGTAACCTTTCTATACAAAGCAGGAAACAAGCCTAAAACATCTTCTCGTTTGATACAATCGTCTATAATTATAGTGAGTTGATTGATAATATCTTTGATTTCTTCGCTTTTAGATTTGGTTGAGTTGGTCGTATTCATATTGATGGTTAATTAGATGTAAGTAGAGTATTTTATTCATTTTTAATGAATTAAGGTTCTAAACTCAAGATATGCGAATTAAAAGTTGAAAATTGAGAGTTGAGAATGATTGCCAATAAAATACAAATTATTATTTTTAAAATATGATAATCGAAAAAGCTATTTTTAATATGAATTAGCAGATTTAAGCCTTTTTGGCTATGAAACTATTATTTTCTTATATAATTTAAATATATTTTAATTTATTAAATACTTAACAGTCAGGGTTTATTGATTTTATTTAACTCTTAATTTGCATAAGATAGTAATTTTTATTAAAAGTAGTAAAATCTGCAAATTGAATTATCTTTATAATAGAGATTAAAAATGAATTTAAAATAAAAAATCATGGTTGGAAAGCGATATATTGTTGAAGGAAAAGGATTGCCGCAATGGTCTAATCCGATTAGTCATGCAGTAGTGGTTAATAATATGTGTTTTGTTAGCGGTCAATTGTCTGTCAATGAGGCAGGAGAGTATATAGAGGGAAGTATTTTTGAAGAGGGAAGATTAGCATTTGATAACTTTTTTGCTGCTTTGACCGCTTCTGGTTTTGATAAAAGCGATATTGTTTTTATAGATATTGCTTTTGAGAATTTAAAAGAATTACCTGTAATTAATCAACTTTATATGGATATTTTTCCAGAAGGAAAACGACCTGCTAGAACGATTTATCAAGCTGCTGCATTACCGTTTGGTGGTAAAGTTAAAATTACGGGAACGGCTGTTAAGAATATTTAATCACAAAATATATATGAAACGATTTAATAATAAAAGCATAAATGATGGAGAAAATTAAAGAGATGTTTATTAAAAATCAGTATAAAAGCGGTGTGGAAAGTTATACTGATTTTACAACAGAAGTTGGACTGTGGGCCTCGGAAAAGTATGTTTTTGAGCAATATTTAAAACCTAGTTTTCGAATATTAGACCTAGGTTGTGGAACAGGAAGAACGACATTCCCTTTATTTCAATTAGGATTCAAAAATATAATTGGTGTTGATTTAACGCCAGAAATGATAACAAGTGCCAAGGAATTAGATAAAATCTATAAGACAAATATTCAATTTGAAGTTGGAAATGCGCTTGAATTAAGATTTGGAAAAGATGAATTTGATGCAGTTATCTTTTCATTTAATGGCTTGATGTCTATTCCGAGCCAAATGAATAGAAATAGAGCGATTGTTGAAATTAAACGAGTATTAAAAAAAGGAGGGGTTTTCATTTTTACAACACATGATAGAAATCAAGAAGCGCAATTTTTGTCGTTTTGGAAAGAAGAAAAAACTAAATGGAATAATGCCAAACAAGATACAAGATTGTATGAATTTGGAGATTTAGTTACTTCTTCCAAAAATGAAAAGCTACAAATTTATATTCATATTCCAAACAAAGAAGAGATTAATAATTGGTTAATTACTAATGGCTTTGAAGTTACTGAAACTTTTTATAGAACGGAGAAATTTGATGAAAACCAAGCTGTAAAAGATAAATCAGGGGCGTGTAGGTTTTGGATAGCCAAAAATAATACATGAAAAATTAGATTATAGACTGATTTTTACTGCTTGAATTGGAATTATATTTATTTATTAATTAGACGAAAAATAGTAAAGAAATTGATCTATGATGGATTATAACTTTCATAATTTAATTGTTGTTGTTTAACGTTTTTTCTAGGGAACTACTTCTTTTTGACTATCATAATTTCCTGTGTTGAGAATTCCATCCATGCATAATCATAGACATAATGATAAACTTTTCCATGTTTATTAATATAATAGCCCGTGATATAATTGAAATTAAAATTCTTGAGTTCTAAGTCTAATCTAGGGACTTTTTTTTGAGTAATATTGTTATCTATCATAGTTTTTAATATTTGATAATTACTATGTAATATGCGATCAATGTGTTTAGTTACACTTTTATTATTCTTTCGCGCGGCTTTATGAGCAGCATTTTTACATTTTATGGAACAATATTTTTTGTCTGTCCGACCAATAATTAAAGTACTGCAATGAATACATGTAGGTTTTGATATTGTCATTTTTTATATTTTAGATATAATCGTTTCTTAGCCGTTAACTAACCGTTAGGAAACGTTTAAGAGCGACTAAGTTAGTAAATGTTTATATAAAAGACTAATATTCATTGATTTATATAGAAATATGATTTATTATTGTATCCTTATTTTAAGCAATTCTATTAATGAAATAAAAAATAACCATGAAAGCAAAAGTTTCTAAACTTATTAATAATAAATTGGTAGTTGATTATTTTAGTGATCGACCTAATAGGTTATTTATGAGGATACCTAAAAATAGAGAGGATTGGTCGGTTAGGGTAAGAGCCGTAGTCGGAAATCGATGGCATCCAAATTTAAAACTTTGGTCGATCCCTTATTGTAAGGATACGGTTCGACATTTTCATAATATATTTAAGGGGGTAGTGTTTTATAATTTTACAATTAGTGCAAGTATTCCTGATCATTATAACCCTAAACGGAGGAAACGATCAAAAAAAATTGAGATTTTACCAAAACATGAAGAAGAACGAATAAGGTTAGTTGAGCAATTACACATTCAGAGGTACAGTCATTCGACTATAAAGAGTTATAAGGCATATTTCAAAGCGTTTTTGTTATATTATAATGAAATTGACCCTAAGGAAATCAGCGAAAAGCAGATTTTAAAATATATATTCTATATCGTAACTGAAAAAAAAGTAGCTAAAGGAACTCAGGGGCAAATTATCAATGCTATAAAATTTTACTATGAACAGGTTTTAAATCAAGAGCGAAAAACTTATTATTTAAAACGTCCAAAGAAGTCTAAAAAACTTCCTAATATACTTTCAGAAGAAGAAGTTACTCGTTTGATTAATAGTACCAAAAATATCAAACATAAGTGTATTTTAATGTTGTTATATTCTGGAGGATTAAGAATAGGAGAGGTTGTTAATTTAATGATAAAAGATATTCGTTCTGATCAAAGTTGCATTTTTATAAGAGACGCAAAAGGGAACAAAGATCGTTATACATTACTTTCACCCAAATTATTGAACTACCTACGTGAATATTTTCGATTACATCGACCGAGTTATTGGTTATTTGAAGGACAGTATGGAGGACAATATAGTACTAGAAGCATCAATCATATTTTCACTGCTGCCAAAATAAAATCTAATATTAACCTATTAGCAACACCACATAGTTTAAGGCATAGTTTTGCAACACATCTTGTACATAGAGGAATTAACCTAAGATATATTCAAGAATTGCTAGGACATGCTTCTTCTAAAACCACCGAAATTTATACGCATATAGCTAAAACTGATTTACAGAAATTACAAAGTCCACTAGAAAACCTAAATATCTAATGAAAAACCTATGTTATAATGTTTTGAATTCCGTATCTTCGTTATTATATCTACTCAATAGGTGGATTTATGGCGCAACAATGCCATTAATTTATATAAAGTTGCGTTGTTGCAGCAACAACGCAATAGGTTATATGTATTGAGTGGCGTTGTTGAATAAGTTGGGCGTAACTAAAAAAATCATATCAAAAGAAATATTTTACAAGTTATAACAAAATTTATGTTTATTGTTTATACGCCTTGTAGTAGGGAAAATAAAAGTTGCGAGAAATATTAAAAATAGCAACCGATATTTTATGTCAGAATTGAAAGAGTATTGTTGCAATATAATTTAGAGTAATTAATTAAAAAACTTCTAAGGAATTTTTTTAATTACTCTAAATGTTGTTAATTTGCAAAAAAAGAAGCCAGAGATGGTACCTCTGACTCCTATTATTAATATCATAAATTAATTTATAATGACTAAAATTAAAGAAAAAATTCAAAATTCAGAAACAAAAATTCTAAAAACTGAAGACTATTTTCTTTTTGAACTTACTGAAATTAATCGAGATCCAAAACATTCAGAAAATGTAAAAGCTTCAATAGAAATTAAGAATTTGACTTCCTACATTCCCATTTTAGTTAAAGTAAACCCTAATAATGGAAAATATACAATCTATGATGGACAAGGTAGGTTTCTAGCTTGTAAAGAATTAGAACTTCCAATTTATTTCGTAATTGGAGAAAATCTTGATATTGATGATATTCAATTATTAAATATTTCTCAAGAGAAATGGAAACCAGAAGATTATCTACGTCACTATGCGAATAGAGGTTTTGAAGAGTATCAAAAAATTGAAAAACTATTAGCAGAATGTAAACACATGAAAATTGGTTATATTCTGCAAATTTGGCAATTTAGAATAAAAGATGGAGAAAAAGAATGGTCTTCATCTGCAACATTAAGAAAAGGGAAATACACTTTACCTGATCACGCAGCAGAAAGAATTAGGGAAATTGATAGAGTTTTAAGAGTAATACGTAATAAAGTTGAACCAGATAGAATTACAAATGTTGGTGCGATTGCAAGAGCAATTGGAAGTTTATATTTATTAGGTGTTGATTTATATGCCTTAACAGACCAAATAACCAAACATCCTCATCAATTTAGACCTCAGGCAAATCAAGCATTATACAAAGTCCATTTTGAAGAAGTCTATAATTATCGAAAAGGTAATACAAATAGAATATCTTTAGCAAAATTAGAGGTGATGAAAAGTTTGAAAGAAAAAGGGTTATTAAAGGATGAAGCAACCTTATAAACTTGAAAATAGAATAAATAGTCATAAACTATTCAATTTTAGGTGATTTTTGGAAAAAAACTCTTAAAAGTAACTATAGCAATCAAAATAAAATATTGATAAAATTTGATAGAAGCTGGATAATTATTTTATCCTATTTTGGTTAAATAATTCGACAAAAAATAAGAGAAAAAAGCTACGCCCAACAAAAGCAACAACTGTCAGCCGCAGCAAAAGCTGCGCCCGTCGTTGTTGCGAGCCGTTGTGCGCTATTAGACAAAATAAGATTAAAGAAAATAACACGAAAAAATATTATATAAACTAAATATCAAATATTATAAAAATGGATTTGATTGATAAGCTACGAAGAGTAGGCGAAAGATTTACTAAACTACAAGAACAAGTTCAAACAGAAGAAGCTACGAAAAATGCTTTTGTAATGCCTTTCATTGCTGCTCTAGGATATGATGTATTTAACCCTTTAGAAGTTGTTCCAGAATATGTCGCTGATGTTGGAATAAAGAAAGGCGAAAAGGTAGATTATTGTATTTTAAAAGACGGAGAACCAATAATCATAATAGAATGTAAACATTGGAAAGAAAAATTAGACCCGCACAAAACGCAACTACATCGTTATTTTCATGTAACTAACGGAAGATTTGCAATATTAACCAATGGAGTTGATTATCGTTTTTATTCTGATTTAGAAGCAAATAATAAAATGGATGAAAAACCATTTTTAGAATTTAATCTTGCAAAAATATCAGAAAATACAGCAAATGAGCTAAAACGATTTCAGTCAGAAAATTTTGATGCAGACGAAATTATTAATATAGCAAGTGATTTAAAATACTCTAAAGAAATTAAAGAGATTTTATCTAATGACTTTAAAAATCCGAGTGAAGATTTTGTAAAGTATTTTGCGTCAAAGGTTTACCAAGGAAGAATAACATCAAAGGTTTTAGAACAATTTACAGAACTTGTTAAGGATTCTACGAAAAACCTAATCAATGAATTAATTAATGAGCGTTTGCAAATTGCCATTAATAATCAAGAAAAAGTAGAGCCTGTAAAATCAGAAGTAAGTAATGAAGTAGAAAATACTCCAGAAAACTCTGCAAATGAAGACGAAAAAGCAGACCAAGTAAAAAAAGGAATAGAAACAACTGATGAAGAATTAAGTGGTTTCAGAATAGTCCAAGCAATCTTAGCAGAACAAATTGAAATAAGTAGAATTGCACAAAGAGATACGAAAAGCTATTTTGGAATTTTACTCGACAATAATAACAGGAAACCAATTTGTAGATTATGGTTCAATAGAAGTACAAAATATATTGAAGTGTTTGACGAAAATAAAAAAGGCGAAAAAATTATGATTGAAGAACTCGGAGATATTTATGGAATAAAGGATAAAATCATTCAAAGCCTAAAAAATTACGAAGAATAAAATATAAAAAATAAAACAGCGCACAACAAAAACAACATCTGCCAGCAGCGGCAAAAGCCGCTGCCGTCGTTGTTGTGGGACGTTATCTTCCATTGTGTGCGTTTTTTGGAAGTGTTATGCCATGTTAGATTGTAGTTAAACGAATTTTTATTCATGG
>CAKZLL010000150.1 GCA_937125475.1 uncultured Saprospiraceae bacterium
ATTTGTAGCAGATTACTTGAATGAAGTATCAGAAAGTAACGAAAATAATAATATTCAATGTGTTGGTACATTAAATATAACTGTCCCTGTGAGTAACGATGTTTATGCTACAAATCCTAATCTATCTCTTTCCGTAGTTAGAGTTGGAGAAACAACATTGGCTAGTTGTACTCAAAATTATAATGGTACAAGTAGTTCAACTATTAACTCTGAAATTGGATACTATTTATCTCCGAATACAATATTCGATGGTGCAGATATTTATTTAGAAGATGATAATTCGACTTTAAATACAAGTAATCCGACCGAAAACGAAAATCAAACAGTTACGATTCCTACTTGGGCAACACCTGGTGATTATTATATATTAATGGTAGCTGATCATGATGGACAAGTAACTGAAACCAATGAAAATAACAATACTGTTTATAAACAGATAAAGGTGCTACCTAATAATAGTGTTATTATTTCTAATCCTCCAGCAAATAGTGTATCTGTCAATTCACCAGTCAACCAAAACCCAGGTGACCCAGTAGATGTGGCAACTGGCGCATTTACATGGATGCAGTTGGATATGTCACTTTCGGGCAGGAATGGCGATTATGCGCTAGTTCGTTATTACAATTCACAAGACGGTTACAATGGTTCGATGGGGTATGGTTGGTCGCATTCTTTTGATATTCATTTAACAATTAATGGAAATAACTGGACAGTAAAACATGGAGATGGGCATTCTGATTATTATATTCATTATAATGATGGTTCAACATTGCCAATGTATCCTGGAGTTACAGATACAATGTATCAAAGCAGTAGCAACTATATTCTTGAAAAAGACAATGGTATAAAATATACATTCAATTCGAGTGGTGTTTTACAAAATATTACAGATAGAAATACGAATACTACCTCATTTACTTATGCTTTTAGCAATTTGTCAAGAGTAACTTTCCCAGGTGGTCGATACTTTGATTTCACTTATTCTGGCTCACGTATTTCTGCTATTACAGATAATGATAATCGTTCTGTAAGTTACACGTACAATGGAAGTGGCGATATGGCACAATTTACAGATATGAATAACGGTATTTACCAATATGCTTATACCAACCATGAAATGATTAGCGTCAAAGACCCAAAAGTTAACACCATTATTCAAAATACTTATGTTAGTAATAAAGTGACGCAACAGGTCGATGCTGGTAGTGGAGTTTTTACTTTTCAATACAATACGCCTGTAACAAATGCTTGTACGGTAACTGATGCGGAAAATGGAACGGCAGTTTATTATCACGATGAAGCTTATCGTTTGATAAAAAAGACAGACGAATTAGGAAATAATAGTTTGTTTGAATTCAATGAGAATAATCAATTTACTAAAATCACTAACGAAAATAATGATGTGGTTAACATTAGTCACGATTATAAAGGAAATGTAGTTGAGATTGATGCGCCATTGAATACGAAAACTTCTTCGATCTACAATGCTCAAAATGTTCCTAGTACTATTACAAATGCTGTAAATCAAGATATTAATGTTACTTATGATGCGAATGCGAACCCTATCAATATGGCATTTCCAAATGGTAGTAGTCTAGTATCTACTTATAATAGTGATGGACAATTGTTGACACAAACGGATGGGAATGGTAATCAGATTTCGTTTCAATATAACAATGGAACTGGTGATTTATCAAGTATTACAACAACTACTGGAATATACAATTTTGGTTATGATAACCTAGGTAGAATAACTTCTGTTACTGACCGAAATGGTAAGCAAACACAAATGGAACTGGATAAATTTGGTAATATCACCAAAGTAACTGACCCGATGAATTACTTTATCGAATTGACTTATGATGCCAATGGTAACATTCTAACATTCAAAGATAAAAATAGCGTAACAACTAATTTTACTTATGATAATAAGGACAGAATGACCAAAGTCACAGATGGAGAAGGCAATCAAACTAACTTTACTTATGATTTAATGGACAGATTGATTATCGTAACTGATTCTGAAAGCAGAACGGTTAATTATTCCTATGACAACAAAGGTAGGATGATTAGTTACACTACCGCTTTAGGAACGTATAGCTTCGGATATGACAATGTAGGTAACAGAATTTCGGTAACAGACGCATTAAATAATACGACTAATATCACTTACGATAAGTTGAATAGACCGATTAGTATTACTAATGCACTAAGTGAAACGGTCATAATGACTTACAATGCTTTAGGTCAGGTTAAAACTTTTCAAGATGCAGGTGGTAATACTACAACTTACGATTATAATGATATGGGTTGGCTAACAAAAGTGCAAGACGCTGCTAGTGGTGAAAATAATTTCACTTATGACCCGAATGGTAATATGTTGACATTCAATGATGCGAATGGCAACACTACGACCATGACTTACAACGACCAAAATCTTCCGATTACTCAGTTAAATGGAGCTAATCATTTAACAAAAATGTACTATGACAATGAAGGTAATCTGGTTGGAAAAGTCGATGCAAATGGTGATTCTACGGGTTTAGTTTTAAACGATAATTACCTAGTTACTCAATTAATATTTTCTAATGGAAATAATTATCAATATGCTTATGATAATAATGGCGCACTCAGTAGCATGACCAATGTCAATGGTACAACAGCATTTACACGAAACTTACTAGGTGCAATTACTCAAACGCAAGACCCATTTGGGAATATTACAAAGTTCATCTACGATAAAGTTGGAAATAGAACAGGAACAATTTACTCTGGAACAGATACAGTCAATATAGAATATAATGCAGCTAATTTGCCAACAAAAGTAAAAGATTGGGCGGGCAACTACTCTAATCGTACTTATGATGCAAATGGCGGTTTGACTAATATCACTAACTCAAATGGTACTTACACGAATATCATTCGTGACGCACTTGGAAGAGTTGAAACTTATGCTAATTTTCAACCAGGAAATGTATTAATCAATAGCGATACATTGACTTACAATAATATTGGAAATATTACTAGAAGAGGAAGACACACGCAACTTTCGCCAACATTTGCGAATTTAACAGACAATTATACACATGGCAATGACAACCGTTTGGCAAGTACTTCAAATGGAAATATCACTAATGATGATAATGGTGCTTGGACAAATAATGGACAAGGCGAAACGTATACTTGGGGCGAAAACAGCTTATTGAAAAGTTATACAAACAATGGCGTAACTACTCAAAATTTCCATGATGCAGGTCGTAATTTGATTAAGGAAGTCAAAAGCGGCGTAGAAACACGTTATCAATTAGATAATACCAATTCTTTATCACAAGTACTTAGAGAATTGGATGACCAGAATAATGTAACAGCTTCTTACATTCACGCACCTGACGGATTATCTTGGCGATTAGACGACCAAAATAATGCACAATTCTACGCTTACGATTACTTAGGACACACAAATGCACTAACGGACGAAAACGGAAATATCACAGATACTTACGCATCTGACCCATTCGGTGATTTTACCAGCCATGTAGGCAGCACCGTTCAGCCATTCCAGTTTTTAGGAAAATACGGTATTCAGCACAAAGGAAATGGACATTATCACATTCGTGCAAGAGATTATTCTGGTAGTACAGGTACTTTTATTAGTCCAGATGCTTATCCGATGAATTTTGCTTCTACGCAATTGGTGAACAAATATGCTTATGCTGTTAATAATAGTATGTCGTTTATGGATGTTGATGGGTTCTATCCAATCACAGTAACAAGTGCTAAATACATTATTCAAAATTCAGAGACTTGTCAATGTAGTCCTAAACTACAAAAAATACTTGAACTAACTTATCAAACTGAAAAGAAAGATGATAGTGGAAATACAATTATAACACAATACACTGAAAATCTTTGGATGCCTAGACATTTTGATATAAAAGAGAATTTAAATATTGCAAAAATGCATTCTCCCTCTTTACCAGGTGCAAAACATCTTTATTTTAAAAATATAGTGGGAAATGGTAAAGTTTATGATTTTAAACAATCTGATAGTAAATATGAAAATTTTGGAAATCTGTTTTATGGAACTTTAGGTAAACATCTTAAATTTTCCAATGCAGAACTTTTACGTGGAGCTGGTTGGGCGAGTGTGAGAGCGGATCCTAGTAGAGCTGAAACGTATGGTAATTATTATGATTGGACTGGCTCATATGGAGATGATCCTGTTGATCAGTTTTATATTAAGTTAGGTATAGGGTTTTACAATTATCTTAGTTCAAAAAACAAAAAATAGCAAAATGAAAAAATCAATAATAACAATAATACAAGTACTATTCATCGCAATAGCACTCAACGCTCAAACCATTAGTTATGATGCACTAGGCAGAATAACAACTATGGTTTATGCCGACGGGACAAATGTATCTTACACTTACGATGGTGTAGGAAATAGAAAAACAAAAGTAGTAACCAATGCACCTTTACCAGTAGAATGGCTGTCTTTTACGGCTCGTGGCGAGACAGAAGGATATAATCACAGTATATTAGAATGGGCAACAGCAACTGAAAAGAACTGTTCTCATTATGTCATTCAACATTCAACAGATGGAGTTACTTTTTCAAGTATTGGAGAAGAAAGAGGTGCAGGTACAACAACAGAACGACAAGACTATGATTTCATACATGATGAACCTGTTATTGGCGTGAATTACTATCGCTTGAAGCAAGTGGATTTTGATGGTAAATATGAATATTCAAATGTAGTATCAGTGAAGTTTGAAATGGAATTACCAAAGTTGAGTATGCAATTATTTCCAAATCCAACTTCTGGTATTTTGAATATCCAAATAGGCAAAGTTATCGAAACACCCACATTTCAAGTATTCGATATTCAAGGTCGTTTAATTACAGTGAATATGAATAATTCCAGCGGTAATCAATGGTCATTTAATACAGCGGATTTACCAAATGGGCATTATTTTCTACAAATGAAACAAGGCGAACAAATTTTGAATAAGAAATTTGTTGTCTCCAAATAAGAAATACTCCCTTGTAAAATTTTAGGCATTTCAAATTGGTACTTTGAAAATGTCCTCTTTCTAAATTACTGTTTATCGTAAGACTACGCTTTAGTTACTAAAAAATTAGTTGACTAAACGTAGTCTTTTTATGTAGCTCTTATTCATTTCAGCATACATTTTTATCAAGTTAAACATAAATAATAAAACCGTATAATTCTTGTGTTTAATGAAACCTGTATTGAGTAGAAGAAAGAATTGGTCTTTATCAAAAAAAGACCTTTTATAAGGTACAATTTTACGGACTTGAAAGCCTTTATTTTGGCCATGTTTGTATCCATCTTTATTTTAGGACGAGACAGTTATAAATATAAAAAAGTGTCCGAAAAACTATCTAGCTTTTCGGACACTTTTTTCGTCATTCCTAAAAATGAAAATGATTGATTATTCTGCTTCTTCTTCGAAAAGAAATGGTTTGTCAAGTTCTAAAGCACCACAATCTGCAATTTTCACTTCTTTAAAAGGTCTATCGCGTCGATCTGTGTCAGAAGCCTCAATCTTTTTTACAAGATCCATTCCTTTGATAACTTGACCAAAAACGACATGAGCACCATTAAGCCAACCTGTTGGAATAGTTGTGATAAAGAATTGAGATCCATTCGTATCTCTACCAGCGTTTGCCATTGATAATAGTCCTGGCTGAGTATGATTGATTAAAAAGTTTTCATCATTAAATCGTTCTCCGTAGATAGATTTTCCACCTCTACCATCTCCGCTAGTAAAATCTCCACCTTGTAACATAAAGTTTTTGATTACTCTATGAAAAGCAGACCCTTTATAACCAAAACCTTTTTCGTGTGTACAAAGTTGATAGAAATTTTTGACTGTTTGAGGAACTGTTTCCCCAAAAAGTCCCATCTCAATACGCCCCGCAGGCTCTCCGCCTATGCTAATGTCAAAAAAGACTTTTTTAGTAATTAACTTATGCTCCATTGCTATTTTATAAATTGAATGAAAATGTAAAATGAATTTTGCTGCAAAGAAAAGACTTTTTTTGAATTGATCCGTATTTTGTATCTAAAAACTAATGCGACTAACGATCTAGAAATAAAAAAGGCAGCCTTCTCGAAAGAAAGCTGCCTTTTTATAACAGTTTTTTAATATTACTTTGCTGTAAATCTGTAATTAACACCTGCTCTTAAACCAACAAGTGTGTTAATACTGTTCAACGGTTGACCTAAGTCTGTACCTAAACCTGCGCGGAAACCACCTGTGAACGACCAATTTTGTGTCAAGTATAAATCTAAATCTATACCTCCGATAGCACCAATTTCGTTAGTAACGAAAAGGTTGTTATCTACATTTGGTGTGCTTACTGGCTCGCCATTTAACGTAGTTGCTAAAGCAGGCGTTGCGATAGAACGACCATATTGCAAACCTCCAACATAACTAAAGCTGATTAGCCTTTTGCTAGATAATTGATTTTTGCGATATTTTGCCGTCAATGGCACTTGAATATAAGTCAAACTTGCATCTGTAATACGTTTTCCATTGTTGATTTCACGATAACGAGAACCTTGAGCGCTATAGTTTAAGCCGACTTCAAGAGACCATCGATCAGATACTTTTTTACCAGCACTAAGACCGAAAGATTTTCCTAAAGATAAAGCCGAAGTAACAGCAGATCCCAATTGATCCTTAATAGTAGAGTTCATAATAGAAGAACCACCCCATTGCGTTGTAGCAGAAACATAATATCCTTGATAGGTTAATGCTTCTTTACGGAATTGTTTATCGCTATTTTGCCCTTGCTTTTCTACATTATCTTGAGCGCGTTTCTCTAAAGATAAACGCTCCATGAAACCGCTTAATGCGTTGGAAACAAGAATTTCATCTGAAGGAATGATAATCGGAGCAATTGCACTATTCAACAAACTAGTATTATCCAAATTGATAATATCGGCTTGTGCAATAGGAATAGCTGTTTTCGATTTCAATTCTTTTACCTTATCAGTAGTAGTATTATCATTATCCACACCTTTTAAAAGTGCTTCTCGTCCTTTGATAACTGCTTTTTCTGGATAAGTAGATGGAATAGTCGTTGTACGTAAAACTGGTACTAAGTCATTGTTATTTTTTATACTAGAATAGTTCGATTGATTATTCGTAGGATAAGAAATATCTTGAGATTGTACCACAGTTGTTTGATTCGTTTGTTGTGTCGTCGTTAGAACGTCAGTAATTTCATTTGATGGAACAGTTGCCTGTTCACTTTCATTGGCATTATTCCGAGTTTTTACCTCAGCAGTAGTCATAAAGTCATCCTCTGTAATAGCTTGTTTCAGTTCATTATGTAATAACATTCCAAACATCAAGAGTAGCAAAACTGCTGCTACTTGACTGAACATTACTAAATGGCGACGCAATACCAAATTAATAGGTAAACGCCTTTGAACATTTTGCCAAACTACTGGAGGTGGCTCTACCTCATAATCTTGAAAGGCTCTTTTGAACACTTGATCCTCACCCGAAGGCGGCAACTCTCTCTCTATATTATCCCAAAGATGAGTTGGCGGAGTAACCTCGTGGTTCTCAAAAGCCGTTTTGAACAAATCATCAAAACTTTGTTGTTGCTTACTCATCTTAATTTAAATTCTTTATCATTTTTTGAAGAATACCTCTAGCACGAGCTAATTGAGACTTTGAAGTACCTTCCGATATTTTCAAAGCAGCAGCAATTTCTTTGTGTGCATAGCCTTCAATGACATAAAGGTTAAAAACGGTACGATAACCTGGAGAGAGTTTTTGGATAAGCTTTAACAGATCTTGAGTAGCTAGATTTTCAAGTGCTAATTCATTGGTACTTGACTGAAAACTAACCGTTGTCTCCAATTCAGCGTGACCGCTATGATTGATTGACTTTCGGTAATATTCAATTGCCGTATTAATGAAAATGCGCTTCATCCATCCCTCAAAAGATCCTTCACCACGAAACCTATCGATATGGTTAAATACCCGAATAAAACCTTCTTGTAAAATATCTTCTGCACTATGATAATCATTGGCATACCGAAGACAAATACCGAACATTTTAGGCGAGAAATAGCTATAGAGTGCATTCGTACAATTACGTTTGCCTCTGATACAGCCGTCGATAAGCTCCTGTTGTGACAAGCCTTTCACTTGTAAACTTGTCGTAGCTTTATACATCTCTTTTTAAAGGTTGATTAATTAATATAGTTGGACGAAACTAGAATAAGTAATAAATGGACGTTATTTATTAAAAATGTTTCATTACCAACTGTTTATAAATAATAAATTATTTGCAACATGGCTAAAATACAAACAAATATTGAATTATAAAATATTTGCATGTCCAATATGTCAAAGAACTTGTCATGAAATCATAACATTATATCAATGTCAAAACTTTATGACATTTAAGTTACAATTCTTTTTTGAGAAAGTCAATTAATAAGCTAACTGCTTTTCCTCTATGGCTAATTTTATTTTTTTCTTCGGAAGACATTTGAGCAAAACTTGTCTCATAACCTTCTGGAATAAAAATTGGATCATAGCCAAAACCGCCTGTTCCCATTTTTTGATATGCAATACTTCCTCTAGCAATTCCTTCAAAAGTATATTCTTGCCCATCTATTATTAACGCAATTACCGTCTTAAATTGTGCACCACGATCAGATTTATTTTCCAATTCTTGGATTGCTTTTCTCATATTGGCATTTGAATCTCGTTGTTCTCCTGCATAACGAGCAGTATAAACCCCTGGTTCTCCGCCTAAAGCATCAATTTCTAAACCTGTATCTTCTGAAAAACAATTTACGTGGTAGTTCGTAAAGACATATCTTGCTTTTTGTAAAGCATTGCCTTCAATGGTTGGACTGGTTTCTGGAATATCCTCAAAACAGCCTATGTCCTTCAATCCTGCAATATCCATACCATCTGATAACATTTCGTTAACTTCTTTGATTTTATTGATATTTCCTGTGGCAAAAATGAGTTGTCGCATGATTTTATTTTTTAATAGTTTTGTAAACTATCTCTTCGTAAAAAGCTAATAAACGTTTTGTTACTGCTTTATAATCATAATTTTCTTCAATAAAAGTTCGAGCCTTTTTTCCCATTTTTATTAGATTTTGCTTCTCTTTTATACAAAAACCTAACTGGTTCATAAAAGCATTTTCAGTTTGAGCTAACAATATTTCGTCTTGATCCGTTGCATGAATGCCTTCTAGTCCGAGTGGAGTAGTCAACACGACTTTACCCAAAGACATTGCTTCAAGGATTTTTGCCCGCATTCCACTACCCGAAAAAAGTGGAACAATCATCACCGAATGTTCATTCAAAAATGCCGTAGAACTTTCTACTTCTCCATGAACTACAATGTGGCTATCCTTATAGTTTAGCAAATGCTTGGGCATATTTCGACCTGCGATATGCAATTTTACGGTAGGATATTTTTTCTTAATAGAAGGAATAACATGCTTGATGAACCATTCTAACCCTTCCAAATTGGGCATCCAATCTAACGAACCAATAAAAGAAAGGGATAATGGTTGAGAAAAACTATCATATTCGGGCGTGTAGTTAGTCATTTCAAGACCAATAGGTGCGACAATGCCTTTTTTAGTAAAGCCTAGTTTGCTGAAATAATCTAAATCCCTTTGAGTGATTGAAACCATAATATCATACTTATTAAGATGATTGATTTCAAATGATTTGAGTTTTTGGGTCAAATGATTAAGGTAGTATTTTTTTATTGGAAAACGGGTGTTTTGGGTGATGCGTTCCCAAATTTCATGCTCTACATTATGCGATCGCATTGCAATAACAGCAGTAGAATGTGCTCTAATGGTAGTAATATAAGGCGCAAGATAAAGCGTCTCTAATTGAATAACATCATATTGGTTTTTTTTTAATAACTCAATTAGCTTTGTTTTGTAAGCTTCTGAAACAAATCTTGTAATATGATATGATTCGTCACTGAACAAATTCAAAAAAGCATCTTTGACTTTCACTCGATTATCTATCGGGATCGTGTGAATCGCTTCATAGTGATTGAAACTTGAAGGTAATTGATCTATTTCATAAAAGTGTTTAACCGTATTCATTGCGAGTAATGTTAACTCACAGCCCAACTCCTTCAACGCCTTACTCATATATGTAACAGCAATCGATTCCCCATCTTTAAGTGGGAATGGAAATTTTTTACATAATTGCAATATTTTCATAAAACTGGTTTTCTAAACGCAAAATTAGTCTTTTGATTGGTTTTTCATAAATATTCTTTATAGAACATTTGAGTAGTATAAATGTTAAAATTTTACTTTCATAATAGGTGATACATTTTTATTGAAAAATAAGTGGACTCAATTCCAATTTT
>CAKZLL010000151.1 GCA_937125475.1 uncultured Saprospiraceae bacterium
AAACAGCATAAGACAATTCACTTCCTTTAGTTTCTAATTGCGATTCTAAATCAGCAATAGTACCAAGGTTCGCTTCAATTTTAGCTGAGAGATCTGCATTCGTCGCGTCTAAATCTGCGCTTAATTTTTTGTTAGCAGCTAAAGCAAGACTTAATTCACCGCCTTTTGCAGTTAATTGCCCGTTCAAGTCACTGGTTAACTTATTATTGTTAGCAATAGTTACTGCTAATTCTTTATTCTTAGCATCTAATGCAGCTTTTAAATCAGCAGCTATTTTTTGATGTTGCTTGATTGCTGCATCTAATTCAGCACTTTTAGCCGATAAGTCAGCTTTTAAGTTAATCGCCTGACCTTCTAAATTGGAAATTGTGCCAAGATGCCCAGTAATTTGATTAGCCAAATCAACTTTAGTTGCTTCTAAGCCTTCAATTGTAACAGTATGCCCTTCGATATCACTGTTCAATCCACCAATTTCAGTATTTAAATTGCCAATGCTTGCATTAGCAGCACCTAAAAATGCGGTCAAATCAATATTAGATTTATCAACTTCTTCTTTTTCAGATTGTAAAGCACCATAAGTTACATTTAAATTATCGTACTCTCCTTTTTTCTTATTAAATTTTGAATTAAGGAGATCAAATGCTGGTTTACGAAGATAATAACCAATTAATCCACCCAAAATAGCCGATCCTATTCCGATAATCCACGGAAGTAGGGGACACCAATCTATTCCAAACATGATATTTTATTTTAATTTTTTTATTAAAAATGACGATGAATTATCATCATTTATTTATTTTTTTATCAACCACCAAAATTGATGGATGATAGTTTACTTTTGAAAGAATAATTCAACTCTACGATCTTTAGCCATTTGGCTTTCATTTCTACTCACGGCATTTTTAGCACCATGATTTTTAGTTGAAATTTGACTACCACCAACGCCATTGTCCAGTAAATATTTTCTAACTTGATTGGCTCTACGTTTAGATAAATCAAAATTAAGTGCTTCTGAACCACGAGCATCAGTATAGCCTTCTACATTGACCTTAATATTGTCATTAGTTTTTAGATAAGCTACGAACTTATCCAAAGCAGCTTTCACTGTATTGTCAATATTTGGTACATCACTATTATAATTAAAATAGACAATTGCTTGCGGAGGTGCTGTTCCTGCTGTTGGTTTGCTATCTGTTGTTTTATCGTCAGCATTTTCTTCGCCATCAGTAGTATTTGCCTTTGGTCCGTCTGTACCAGCATTATTAGCTTCAGTCGGAATTGGAGCTAAACCATAACTTGCTCCACCATACAATTTATCACCAATAAAGATTAAATCATCGCTAGGTTTGTCTGCACCAATCGTGATTTGACTAGGATTAATACCCAATCCTTTCCACCAATCGCGCAATGCATCAGCTCTAGCTGTTCCTAAATCGCCTTTATCACCAGTGTATTTTTCGCCTGTTCCGCTCCAACCTACTATATTTAATTGCATATTAGGATTAGCTTTGAGATAATCGACTAATTTGCGTCCAGCATTTTTAATAGAATCAGGAATAGGTTCATCAATGTTTGCTTCATTTCTACTAAAAGACAAATTGTTCATCACACTTGTCTTAAAACCTTCTGCAGAGAACTCCATAAAACGACTTGGAATGGTTTTTATAGCAAAATTTGCACCGCCATAAATTGTGTCTTTGATTGCTCGAAGTAAGCTAGAAGAAGTTGATTCTGTGATGACATAATCAGCAGGTGCGCCCCATCCTACGAATTTTGCTTTCAGACTATCAGCTCTTGAACTATTCAAGTTGACAGTTGGTTCATTTTTGCCTTGCGTTCCAGTCACAACCAAAACTTTATCGGGACGTGTTGCTACATATTGAGCAGCTTTTTGTAATTCTCCCTCAACTTCGAGCGGAATAATTGGAGTAGCAGCATTATTGACAAATCGAACACTTTCTTCTGCGGAAGCTACGGTTGTCATGCCATCTTGAATCAGTAGCGGACTCAGCATACCGAGAGAAGTACAGCAAACAATGCGATAAATCCAAGCTCCAGTAACTATCCATGCCGTCAATAAACCTATGAGCAAAGGCATAGGTTTATAGGTTAGTGCATTGAGTCCTGTTAACTTTGAATCTAAGTAAGCCTCAGGTTTTGGGGCAAACTCGCTTTTAAGGAGTTTGTCCTTAACCATAGAGGATGGCTTATCAGGTTTTAAGCTCATGGTTTTTCGTTTTATTAATTTGAAAAAAGGATAACGAGAATATAATGGATAATTAAAAGACGATTATTAGCATAGCGAGTCACTTTGTTAATAGATGTTTTTTAACATTTTTTATTTTAAAGTTTATTCTAGACAAATATCATCTTAACTTTTGAATGATTAGCATTCAAAATAAAGCTTATTTGTTATAAGATGGGTAGAATATTGATTATGAAGGTAATATATGTATGAAGATATTTAATTTAAACGAAAAAACAAAATAGATCATTGAGATGTGCCAAAAAGTGTTAAAACGAAAACGAGTGAATTAAGAATCAGCAGGTTTGATAGCCTAATGATTGTCAATTCACTCGTTATTTAAAGGATAAAAAATCTATTGTTTAATAATAAGCTGATTATTCTCAAAAGACATGGTTAAGGCTTTTCGCTCTTTAAACCAGCTAAAAACGGTTTCACCTAATAGCTCTCTACGCCAACCTTTTTTCAAAATTTCAGGCATATATCTAGGTTCAACTTTCATTTTATTCAATTCACTACGAGACAATAAGAGCGCCGCACTAATCCCTGAT
>CAKZLL010000152.1 GCA_937125475.1 uncultured Saprospiraceae bacterium
GTGAGTTATCGACGAGCTTCGGGAAATCCGCTTAATCCCAAAGTCAATGTCTTTATTGGTAAGAATAAAAAATAATCATTTATAAGGTCAAACAAGTACAAAAAAGCGCGAATAATTTCATGGAATTATTCGCGCTTTTGCTATTATATTTTATTTGTTTATCCCAATAAAATACTCGCTTCTTTCTTAATTGCCATCAAAGCCGTCTCTAATGGATTCTCTGTATTATTAATATGATGTAAAAGAATCATCTTAAAATCTTCTGTTGTTGCATTTGCTGGCAATGCCTTATGTGTTTTTGTAATAATATTAATCGTTTGGTTTTTTGCTAAACCAACGATTTTCCAAAGACTACCCGACACATAAACTTGCTGAGAGATATTATGCTCATACTCTTGTTGAATAGATACAATCATCGCACTTTTCAAAAACTCAGGCGTTGTTTCCATTCCTGTTAAGCGATTAATCAAATTCTCAACTCTAATGCGCTCACAAAATAAGATTAGACGTTCATAAGCTTGCAATTTAAGCGGCAAAACGCTTTCTCTTGAGTTTTGATTAACCTCCAAAGCCCTCATATTATATTCTTTCTTGAAATATTCTTTCATTAAAAAATAAACCGTCAAAAATACGATCAACGCTGGTACGGTAACTTTTATAATCTCCAAAACGACTTCCCACCACTTCATATCTATTATTTATTATGTGTTATTTTATCAAAATCAGCAATTAATCTCTAATTACTTTTCATTTATTTACTAATAGAATTGCAATAATCGTAAATAGTAACAATATTTTAGCAACTTTATACAAATTTGAACCTAAAAAAAATAAATTTGTTAGTACCTTTGATTAATCTTATTTGGAATTAATATAATTAAATAAAAATATACAACTGATGAATGATGTAACAACTCTAGCACCAGTCATGCTAACTGACGGTGCCGTCAAGCAGTTGACAACTATAATGAAAAACAATAACATCCCACAAGATCATGGTTTACGCATTGGCGTGAAAGGTGGAGGATGTTCTGGTTTTACTTACATTTTGGGTTTTGATGTGAAACAAGACAATGATCAAGAATTTACTTCTAATGGCTTTAGAGTCTTTATGAACAAATCTCATGGGATTTATTTGTTAGGAATGGAAGTTGATTTTGTTGATGGCTTGAACAATCGCGGTTTCTCTTTCAATAATCCAAATGCTACCGACTCTTGTGGTTGTGGTACTTCTTTTGCGGCATAAGAAAATCATTGTGATTGCTTGAAATTGATCAAGCAATCACAAAAGTTTTTTTCTCTTCTGCAACTTCTGTATTTTCAAAAATCGTTCTGGACTCGTCTGCTAAGGCTTCTAAATCTCTATATCTTGTAGAGAAATGTCCAATAATTAGCTTTTTTACCTTTCCTTTTTTAGCAATTTTAGCTGCTTCTAAAGTACTAGAATGTCCTTTTTTTCCTGCATCAACACCATCTTCCGCATTGAAAGTCGCTTCATGATACAATAAATCAACATTTTTAATAAAAGGAATTAAGCCTGTAAAATAAGCTGTATCAGAACAAAAAGCATAGGTTTTAGCTGGTGGAGGCGCGAGTGTTAGTTCTGTATTTTTAATCACTTTACCATTTGGTAATTTAAAAAAACCGCCTTTTTTGATTGCTGGAATTTTCTGAAAAGGAATATTATACTCTTTAATTTTAGATTTTATCATTTTCCGTTCTCCTGTTTTTTCTCTAAAAAGAAAACCAGTTGTAGGAATTTCGCCATGCCTCAAAGGGATAGTTGATACTTCTAAATCTTTATTATCTAATATCTTTTCTGCTTTCTTCGCATTCGTCGTATGAAAATGTAATGGAAACATAAATTCACCAGCATAAGAAATTTTGGCTTCGAATTCGATCAATTCTTTCAATCCTTCTGGGCAATGAATATGTAATGGTTGAGTTCGCCTAGATACTCGATAAGAACCTAACAAACCAAATAAACCATAATAATGGTCGCCATGCAAATGACTAATAAATATATGATCAATTTTCATTCGTTTAATTCCTAATTCATTCATTCGGATTTGAGTGCCTTCTCCGCAATCAATCAAATATAATCGTTCATTGATATTTAAAATTTGGCTAGTTGGCAGACGGCCTTTGGAAGGAAAAGGAGAAGTATTACCAAGAATGGTCAGTTCAAATTTCATTATTTTTGCTTTTGGAATAAATAACGAGAACTTAGGAAAATTAGTTCTTCCTTATAAAAGAATGAGAAATATCTAAGCGTTTTACACTCAATATTTCTCATTCTTTTAAACTGTAATCAAATCAAGACTATTCGTAATCGCTATCCGCTATACCTCCTGCTTCTTCAACCTCTTCCTCCTCTTCATCATCATGATATTGTTCTTTAACGAACTCTACACTCTCTTCTACCGTAGGCAAAATATTAATTACAGTTCCTAATCTTGAAATTGCAATTAATTTCTTCACACTATCGTGATTAATGCCCGTTAAAACAAAAATACTGTTAGTTGACCATAAACGGTTAGCTGTCAAAATGGCACTTAATCCAGAAGAATCTACATATTTGACAGATGCAAGGCTTAAAATAAGATTTTTT
>CAKZLL010000153.1 GCA_937125475.1 uncultured Saprospiraceae bacterium
TTGGATAATTTTCGTATTCAAAAATTAAATTAAATGTCTTTAATCTAGCTTGCAAATCTGAACGTTGCTCTGTTTTAGCTATATTAAATTCTAAACCTGCAGTCCATTCTGCGGCTTCTTGATACTCTTCTTTTAAGATATAGTAAGAGATAATATTATTATAAAAAGCGATTTTACGAGAAGAAGGTATAAAAATTCGATAACGTTTCAATTTAGTTTGTATCTCAGTAATTAAAGCTGGACAAGTAGCTAATTCAGGCGCATTCAAAGCATATCTCAACTTTAGAAAATAAACATCCTGAAATTTGAAAGCTTGTTGAGCAATACTAGATGTTTTTTGTTCCTCTAGAAGTTTTAAATAGGAAAAAAAACTTTGGTCAAATTTCCCTAATGATAAACACAAATTAAGATAATTATTCATTAAAGTTCTATATCGTTCAGGGTAGGCTATTATAAATTTTTCGTTTTGCTGCCAAATATCAATAACTGCCTTGTATTTATCAAAAGCATTGACGACCTCATTGGAAACTAATCTAAAATAAGCCAAAATCAATTGATAAAGATAATGAGTATGAAAACTTTTTTGAGCAGCTGCTAAGTTAAAAATATCGGAATTAAACTGTTCTGCAATTTTGGAAAGCCGCTCTGTATTCGGCTTTTGCCTACCTTCATTTCTATAATAAACAAACAATTCGTGAGAAATTTTGGCATATGTATTTTCTATATGCACTAATTCAACTAACTCATTAGCCACTCCATAAAGCTCTTCAATCTTCTCTGTTGTCTTTTGATTAGAATATTGTTGAACCAAATCTAACTCTAGTCGATTAATTCGCTGTCGATAAAGCGTTAAATCATATTTTCGTGCAATTTTTTTAGCTTGACTAATTTCATAATTACTTTGACCAATTAAACCTTTAGCAAATAATATTTCTGCATTTTGGAGATGGCTTTGTATTGTGAGTTCATTGTTTTTTTTAGCTGCCATTCCTCTTAACGCCTTCAAAATGCGGGTTCTAGTATAAGAAAGAATTGCACGAAACTTATCTTCATTCTTATTTGAGACAATTTCTTGTTTAATTAGCTCATTAAGCAGTTTTTCTCGACTAAACTGTTTCTGTTTTTCTAAGATTTTAAATACCACTAAATACGACTTTGGTCCACTCTGCAAATCTGAATATATCTTAAAATATCTTTTTTCTGTTGGCAAAAGAGATTTTATAAGCCTAAAAAGATCATTAGGATTTTTCATATTACCTTATTTAACGTTTTTACTTATAGTTAATTTTTTGATTATTTTACAGGAACGTTAATAGTTCTGAAAGTGGCTGATAGCCTAAGTTTTAGTGTATTGAATAATAGGGAATAGCTTAATTAGTTGTACGAATTGAGGTAGTTAACACGATATAAAAATAAAACAAATTTGTTAAAATCCTAAGGTTTGGATTTTTCGTTTAGCGCTTTCTTGTCAAAAATACCTTCCGAGATACCTAGATATTTGCATTGTAATCATTAAGAAACGCTTTCACAGATTACGTAATTAAATCGAAAGCATCAATTTCAACATTAGACTAGAGAGAATTGAAATTTAAATAAGGTACCAATATTTTTCATTCAATCTACTAATAATCAATCTTTTATAAAAATCAATTTTACAAAAAAATAAAAATCTATATATCATGAGAATTAAGAATGCTATCATCGCGTCATTATTTGTTATTGCCTTTTTGTTCGTTTCTAACATCACTAACGCACATACGAACGGAGTTATCGAAACTATTTCTATGGATAGTGATCAGTCTGAAAGACAAATGTCCTTTGCTATTAATGTCGAAAATACAGCTGTACTATTATTACAGGATCAAAACGGAAATATTGTCTGGTCAAGGGCAGTAGAAACAGGAATTATATCAATCTCTACCAAACAACTTGATGGAAGATATAAACTAATATTAAAAGAAGTAGGCGCACAAGATGATGTCCAATCTATACTTGTACATTAAAAATCAACATTGCAGAAGAGCTAACACAAAAGCAATATAATTTACTAATAATCAATCTTTTATAAAAATCAATTTTACAAAAAAATAAAAATCTATATATCATGAGAATTAAGAATGCTATCATCGCGTCATTATTTGTTATTGCCTTTTTGTTCGTTTCTAACATCACTAACGCACATACGAACGGAGTTATCGAAACTATTTCTATGGATAGTGATCAGTCTGAAAGACAAATGTCCTTTGCTATTAATGTCGAAAATACAGCTGTACTATTATTACAGGATCAAAACGGAAATATTGTCTGGTCAAGGGCAGTAGAAACAGGAATTATATCAATCTCTACCAAACAACTTGATGGAAGATATAAACTAATATTAAAAGAAGTAGGCGCACAAGATGATGTCCAATCTATACTTGTATATTAAAATCTACTCCAAGTTTTTCAGTTAAAATTTTTAAAGCAAAAAGGTTGAACATATTATTTCAACCTTTTTTTTCTAATTCTTCTATTCTCTCAATTAACCATTTTTCAGATGCTAATTTATGCTCTTTCTTAATATCCATTCTTATTGTTTCAAGGCTTTCTTTTGAAGAATAAGGATTAGTGTATTTCAATAACCTTGATACATATTTTATGAGGTTATGCGCTGAAACTTTGTAATGAGGATCTAATACTTTATTCCGCCTTAAATAATTTCTAAAAGTATCCGAGAAACTATAGATGAGCTCTCCTAAAGGATGTCCATTAATTTCCATTTCATAATAACATTTAAGCAATAGTAATCTTCCTTGAAAACCAAAACCATAATGCCTAAATTTTTGTATTGTATTTAATTGGTATAAAACTTCGTCAAAATTCTTTTCTGCATAAGCAATATTAGCTAAAGATAATTTAACACAATCCTCTCGTATTTCCTCGTCTAACAAATATTGTTTATCCTTAACCATTTGCTTAGCCCATCCTATTTTATTAATTGCCCGTGCTACAACGATCGCATTATTAAAAACTTGAAAATCCAATTTACCATCATTAATATAAAATCCTTTATATATACCAACATCATATAATTCAAATAAATATTCTTGAGTGTCTTTTAACCCATTTTGCATTCCTAGGCGTAAATAATTAGATAGGTAAGTAAATAAATCTTTTTGATAAGTTGGAGACAAACTATCAATAATGAAAAAAACCTTTTTCTTTAGTTCTTCATAAAAGGGAGAACTACTATCTTGATAATTCTCAATACAATATAGGTATATATCAATCAATTCGTTTCGTCTCATAGCATGATCTCCACTCAATCCTTCGATCAGATGATTAAGCAAATAAGAATCATTTTTTTCAAAATTATATCCATTAAGGACTTGATAATCACTTTCAATTTTTAATTTATAATAGATATAAAATTGATCAATACTTTCAATAATATTTTTTGCTTTATCCGTTAATGTTTTTATCCGATTCCTATTAGAAGAAATTTTAAAATACATATCATAGCTAATACGCATTTTATGTAAATAATACAGCCCATCTTTCACTGAATAATTTTCAATTTCCTTAATTAATTCCGCAGCAGTCCTGTCAAAATGCTTTTCCTGTTTTCTTTCTTTATAATAATCCAATAGGATAAATTGTCGTTGTGTCTTGTCATTTTTTATCTTTAGATGAATTAAATATTCTTCTAAAGTTAAAGTTAAATCAGATACTAAATGATTAAATTTTCGATTATTATAATACTTTCCATCAAAGAGCTTTCTATATATATTATGGCGTTGTCGTTCTCCCAAATCAAAATAAGGGTAAAGTTTTTTTAATTCGACAAAAAATAAATAAGCCTTCTCATCTTTAACTAATGCTTGAACCTATCTTCCCAATCCATTAAACTCTTTTCGGTCTACTGTTTTAAATAAATCTATAAGTTTCATATTGTTTTTTTTGTTATTTCGTATATTTTTCTAATTTATTCATTTTTTATCTCGAAAAAAAACCGATAATTAGAATATCATTAGTAACTGATTATAAAAGAGTTACTAATAAAAGATGCTCTAATAAATTACGATAAATTTCACCTTATAGACAAGTAATCCTCCCTTTTTTTTTTGATTATTGTAATATGAAACAGGAATAATCGAATTAATACCTTCCTAAAACACACAATTGACTATCACAAATGATCTAGCTTGCTCCATTGCATGCACCTAAATGATTTAAACAGATTTAAAAATTTTCATAAAAAAACGAATTGAGTAATAGCTAAAATACTCAATATGGTATTCTATTGTCCATACTGAATTATTTAGTTAAAAATTAATTTCTTAATCAATCAAATTTAATATAATGAATAACCAAATTTCAAGAAAAAACAATATACCACACACCAACTCAATCAAAAGTAAGTTTAATGGAATTGGTTCTGAAGATATGTCTGCTATTAGAATTTTTTCATAACAAGGCAATTTAAAAAACCACCTCTAACCATCTAACAATCAGCATTTTAGATGAAGACTTTTCAATAAAAATCTTTATACATATAAGAATTACAGGAATAATGCCCCGTATTTCCCATAGCTTGAGAAATAGGCAAAAATCCATACTTTTTATATAAAAATACTGCTTGTTTCATTTGTGGTAATGTTTCTAAATAACAGCCTTCAAAGCCAGCTTCTTTGGCAAAAGCAAGGCTTTTTTCCATTAATGCTTTTCCAATTCCTAAACCACGAGCTTTTGAAGTTAAAAACATTCGTTGTAACTCGCAAATAGGCGATTCACTACCATTGAGCTGCTTAATTCCTGCTCCACCAACAACTTCTCCTTTCCATTCTGCTACATAATATACAGAATTATCACTTTGATAATTTTCAAACATTTTATCTAATGTTGGATCTGAAAAAATGGTACCTTCCTTTGAAGCATTAAACTCTAACACTGCACTACGGACTATTTCAGCAATAATAGTATTATCATTAGGCTGTATCAATCGAATGGATATTTCTTTCATTTTAATTTATTTTATTTGCTCGTTACTTATTACATTGTTTCAAAAGTTTATTTATATTTTAGATTTAAAGGATTGACTTTTGAAT
>CAKZLL010000154.1 GCA_937125475.1 uncultured Saprospiraceae bacterium
TGAGTCTATCTTCTTAGCGTTTTGCGATATAGATTCCTTTGCGAAAAAATTTAAAAATACTGGATTTGAAAGCTTATTGGCGCAGGTAGAAATAGCGATTAAAGATTTGGACAGAGAGGAATATTTACCCAAACATTGGTTAGATATACGAGATGCTATTTTTGAAAACCAACCTTTAAGGGAAGCAGCGTCAAAAGATGATTTTTTAGATAGCGACAATAACACGATTTCATTAGAACAATATAAGGCTATTGCTACCCGATTTGAAGAAGAGGATCCTATGACTTTATTGACCAATTGGTTAGTAAAAACAGGAATAGTTTATTATAAAGAAGGCTTGTTTAAAAATCGAATTATATTAAATCAAGAATGGGCCATCAAGGCGATTTATACGCTTTTTGATAGGGAAGGAGGACCTTATGAAGAGATTACGGACAATAAAGGACTATTTACGGGCGAAGATTTGGAGAGTTATTGGGAAGACCATTCGAAAGAAGAACGGGAACTTTTTCTAAGTTTTATGCTGACTTGCGAAATGTGTTTTGAAATAAAGGAAAAAGATAGGTCTTCCAATTCCTTTAAAGACAGAACATTTGTGGCCATCGAATTATTGCCAGATAAACGACCTTCGGGTTTTGAAACCACCGAATACGCTTGGAATGAACGACCTATGTTGTATCTCAAGTACGAGTATGATTTTATGCCTTATGGTATTATCCAACGGTTTATCGCTCGCACACATGAATTTGCGGCGGTTGAAAATATTTATAAATATGAAAAAATATCACCAAATTTGTTATTTGAAAATATCATCAATTTTTTTTGGAATTTTAGTTCCATTCATTTGTGAATTGGTAAAACATTTTATGAATGTGAAAAAATCAAAATATAATTTTATTTATTACCTGCCAATTATAGGTGTTCTCATTTTTACAGTATTATATGTTTATGCTAGTTTTTTATATCCAGGCGGTTCGCAAGCGGATATAAATCATCAAGGATTTGATTGGATTAATAATTATTGGTGCGACTTAATGGGAAAAGAAGCACGTAATGAGGTCTCTAATCCTGCTTACCCTTTTGCTATTGCTGCTACTGTTGTTTTAGGAGTCAGTTTAGCATTCTTCTTTTATCTTTTGCCTATTTTTATACCGATTAATCGTTTTTGGAATATGGGAATTAGAATTTCTGGAATGACAGCTATGTGCTTTGGTATTTTAATATTTACGCCTCTACATGACGTTGTTATTATCTCTTCTACGCTATTATCTTTAGTCGCAATTATTGGTTTATTTGTTGGGCTATTTAAACATCAATTTATCATTTTCATTGGTGCAGGAGTACTTTGTATAACATTGCTAATTATGAATAATTATATGTATTTTATTACTAATCAAGTAACTTATTTACCGTTTATTCAAAAAATTACTTTTGCGGTAGTGCTGATTTGGATTGTTAGTCTGCAACTAAAATTTATTCAGATTACTCAATAAGATTGGTTCTTTGATGAAATCTTATTGAGAGGTGAGGGGGGAGGTGTCAGGTGTCATAATATTTTGATAATCAATAGTTTATTGACCTGATGTTTTCTGTGGAAATCTTGAGGAAGCAATAATATTGCTCGGTTTTACAATGATTTTCAGAGAACTGATTTGAATAAAAAAGACTTAGATACGTTGTTTCTAATGGACTAAATACCTGTTTTTGTGTATTGCTTTTTAATGAGTAAAGATTTATATTTGAATAAGAAATCCGAATAAACGAAAAGAACTGTTTATTAATCGTACTATGCGATAACCCCAAATTTTTTATTTTTAAAACATAGATTCTATTTCAATTATTGAATTTTATTTACGCCATAAAAAAAAGAGAAAATCTAAGTCCAAAAGACCTAGGTTTTCTCTTTTTCTATAAAATATAAATGAGTAATTGATCAGAATGCAATGATTACGAAATATTATTTTGTGTTTCATATTCATCAATATATTCTGCAACAACTTCATTGATAATATCTTTTAAATAAGATTTTTGCAAACGAGCGATTTGCTTCAACTTATCCAAATTCGTTTCTTTTACAGTAATTGTAATACGTTTTAAGCCGCTATCCGCAGGTTTTCGCTCTAATGTGCTATTTTCTACGGTTTCACGAATCAACGAGTCTATACCAAAAGAAGGTTTCCTCTTAGTTCTCTTTCTTGTTTTTTTAGGACTTTTGCCTTTCTTAATGGTTTTGGCATTCTCTATCGTTGCTTCGGTAATTGTTTCCTCAAAGAGGCTATTCAAATCAGAGAGAAACGACTTTTTAGAAGCGGTAGTTTTTTTCTTCACCGTTTTCTTTGTGTCGTTTTCCTCAATTTTGCCTTCGACAGCATCATTGAACAAATCATCAAAACTATTTTTAAATTTTTTTCTACTCACTCTTCTTTATTAAAAAGTAGGAGGTATTAAAATGTTATTTTATACCAATATTTGAAAAAATTATCTACTAGAATTTAATAGTTAAGTATATTTAATAACAAAATAAGTGTCCTATAAATAAATATCATTCAGTTTTAAGTAATTAGCTAGTTGATTATCAGAATTATCAAAAAGATCTATTTCTTGTTTTCTACACGTTCAATAATCTCTTTGCATAATGCTAGATAATCTTGCGCTCCTTTACTATTCGGGCTATATTCAAAAATATCTTTTCGATCTGCAGGTGCTTCTGCTAATGCAACATTGTCTCTGATTTTTGTCTCAAAAACCTTTTTACCAAAATATTTCTTAATCGTTTGAACAACTTCACGATTTAATACCTTCCGTCCATCGTACATTGTCGGAACAACACCTATGATTTCCAGTTTTTTATTCAATCGAACTTTTACTTTTCTAACGACTTGCTGAATTTTAGCCAATCCTTGTAATGCTAAAAATTGCGCTTGTAGCGGAATAATAACATAGTTACTCGATGTTAAAGAATTTAAAGTCAATAAACCTAACGAAGGTGGACAATCAATAATGATATAATCATATTCTTCCAAAAGAGGTTCCAAAACTTCTCGTAAAATATATTCTCGACCTGCCTCATTAATCAATTCCATTTCTGCACCAGACAAATCTAATGTAGAAGGAATAACGTCTAAATTTTCTTTTGCAGTGTGTGGCATGAGTTCACTCTCACCTTTCAATGCTTCGTAAATCGTGACTTTCATGCGAGGTACTCCCAAAGATAATGTCAAATTAGCCTGTGGATCTAAGTCCATTAAAAGTACTTTCTTACCCAATTTTACCAACCCAGCACCAATACCAATAGAAGAAGTAGTTTTTCCGACACCTCCTTTGTGATTGAGCAATGAAATAATCGTTGCCATGTAATTTTTTTGAATTTAACAAAGTTGCTTAAAAACAGCACAAGCATTCTTATTTGTGTGTTTTTTGCACAAGCATTTCTGTTTGTGCTACATTATATATAAAAAAACAATAACTATAATTCAAGATTAAAGCGATTTATTTAAATATAGTATATTTTTATTAAAATAATTGTTGATACGTTCTTTTTAGGGCAATTTTTTAAAAAATTTCCTGTAAAACATTAAATGTATTCAACTCATTGAAATTTTCTATCCGATATTGATAAAATCGAATGAGTCTTTGTAAAAGTAACCTACGCTCTTCTCGGTTCAGTTTAATTTCATGCGTTTCTTGTAATGTCTTTTGACAGAAACCAAATAAAACGGCACTTAGTTCCTCATCTAAACCATCTTGATTAGCAATTCTATTGCTCCGAAAAAGTCCTTCCTTTATATCAAAATAGAGCAAAGTAGTACTTCGATTAGGATTAATCATAAAACCTAAAAACTGAGATAAGCCAATCATAAACCCAATATGAAGATTAGCAACACTATTTTTAGTCTCATCTAAAAAAGTAAAAGAGTCATATAGAAAATTGAAAAGAGGTAAGTTCTCTTCATGTTCCTTAACGGTCTTTTGTACCAATTCAGTCATGAAAAGCCCAACAGTGCCTTTAATAACATCAAAAGGAATATGATGATAAATAAAAGCGGGTTTGACCTCCGTTATTCGACTAATTTCGCGATCTTTTTTGTGATAAGCCACAATATCTATGATAGACATTACTTGTAATAAACCCGCGCTAATTTTTGACTTTTTTTTCCTTACACCCGAAATAATATAGGTTTGTAAGCCCATTGTTTCAGTGAAAATCTCACAAATCAGACTAGTTTCTGAATATTTAATCGCTTTGAGGACGATGCCACGCGTTTTGATGATCATTTAATCTTGATTTTATGATGTTTTTCTAAGTGCTTTGAAAAGTGACTGTTCAGTGTTTGAACAAATTTACTTTGATTTTTTTGAATATGGAATAGAATACAGTTGTTTGTGAAAATAATTTATAATTCACTTAGAAGCGAAAAACCAGATATTTCTTATTTGATATAAAAGAAGCCTTGCAAAATTATGCAAGGCTTCTTGATTTTTGGTAGGTCAAGTTTATCAATCCTAGAAGGCTTGAAGATTATAACTATTTCGATTTAGTCAATAATTAATTTTAAAGTTTCAGTTTCGTAAATTAGAACTTGGCTTTTAATCAATAATTTATTATAATATGATCATTGTTTGTCTAGTCCTAAAATAGAGTTAATCTCTTGAAGGATAGATTCCTTGTAATGCTATACAAAAATTTACAGCAGTAAAAGGTATCGTTCTAAACAATCCGTTACCTTCTGTTGAATAGTGTACATTTGCTCCACCACCTTTTTGTCCCAACCTAATAGGTTCAAGACCAGCTCCATGTCCTTGATGGATTGGCATACGTCCTCTCAAATCAGGTAAACCAAAAGTAGTTCGACCATCTCCACCATAAATAGTTCCTAGTAAAGAAAATAAGGCTTCATTTTGGCTTATAGCTAATAATTGCCCATCACATTTAGCCCATCCTCGTGGAGGAAATCCAAATCCATACATTTTAATCTCACCAATAAAAGACTCCATAATAATTGTTTGTTTTACTGCATCTACACAATATAAATTAGCGGCTATTAGAATGATGCAGGTTCTTCTCTAGCCTTATAATATATGGGGGAGAT
>CAKZLL010000155.1 GCA_937125475.1 uncultured Saprospiraceae bacterium
ATTTGATGAAACATAATAAATTTTAAATCTCCATTTTTTCGATCCACTCTCGAATCAATTCTAATCCTTCCTTATGTGTTGTCGTCCGCCCGAGTTCTGGCATCATCACACCGACTTCTTCCGAAGCCATTCGATGCGTCATGATCGAAATATCAGGTTGATTTGGTACTATTGAAGAAGAAAAACCGCCAGAGGCACGCCCCGACGCTACAGGCGGTTTGTGAATACCAAGATTTAAATCTAATGGATTTCCATAGACTAAATTTAATCCTGTTGTTCCTCCTGGTCCGTGTAAATTATGGCAATGACCGCAATTTATATCTAAATATCCTAAAGCTCTATCGTGTAAAGAACCACTATTCGGATCATCCCATTTTGCTACTTTTGGATGCGTCACTACTGGATCAAAACCTAATAAATAACCAATTGAAGACCATTTTTCCAATTGATTGAATTTTCCATCTGAGTAAACGAAATTTCTATTTAAGTTTCTAACCTTTGGCCCAATTGGCATTAATTCTTGTTTATATGAATGACAACCTTTACATTGATTTTTATTAGGAATAATATAATTGACGCTTTGTTCTATACCTTTTTTATTCGTCCAAGTAACTTTTTTCACTCCTCCTGAGACATCATAATTGGCTTCTGTTTGCTCCTCATTCCATAGATAAGTATGAGCATCCCAGCCTGTTTTGCGATGAATCAATAGACGCGTTTCAATAATTTTTTTAGTGGTATTAGGATTAGTCTCATCATTTTCATAATAAAAATGTTTGATAAGTACTGCGCCTTTCGGAAAATCTACGACCGTTCCAATTTGATAATTCGCACTTGTTCCTTTCGGCATCCAAACAAAACGCGCTTTGTGAGCGTAATCAGAAAAAAGTGGCGTATTCAAATCATAAGGTACAACGCCTTCATTGGGTTCTAAATTAGCTAACGCACCTACAAAAAACTGGTATTCAGATAGTTTTTCAAAAGGTGATTCATCAATTTCTACTCGAACTAACCCTGAATTATTTGTACATTGATTATATAATAATACCATACAAACACCAGAAATAAGCAATAAATATTGTTTCATTTAATAATTAATTTAATACCTTCATGGTGTATAAATCACACAAAGATAAAAATAAGCATTATTTTTTCAATAATATTCGATTTTTTCAAAATAAACTATCGTATTTATGAAAATTCTAAATAAAAATATCGTTTGGTGAAAATAAAAATTTAGGATTTCAAAAAATCGTTTATTTTTGTCTTCTAATACCAAAGGTGGTTGGACTTATTTGTAATAATCATTATAAAATATCAACTGCAATTAACCTTATGTTTTATACGCAATAAAAATAAAGAATATGTTCCGAACAAAAATCGCAGGAATTGGGCATTATGTCCCAGAGAGAGTAGTGACCAATGATGATTTGGCGAGATACATGGATACGTCTGATGAATGGATACAAGAAAGAACAGGAATTAAAGAGCGTAGATATGCTATGCAACACGAGGAAACTACCTCGACGATGGGCGCAAAAGCGGCTAAAGTTGCGATGGAAAGAGCTGGTGTGACGGCAGAAGATATAGATTTCATCATTTTTGCGACACTTAGTCCTGATTATTATTTTCCTGGTTGTGGTGTTTTATTGCAACGTCATTTAGGCTGTGGCGAAATCGGTGCATTGGATGTTCGTAATCAATGTAGTGGTTTTATCTATGGTTTGTCGATAGCTGATCAGTTTATCAAGACAGGAATGTATAAAAATATCTTACTCGTTGGAGCAGAAATGCATTCTTTCGGATTGGATTATTCTACTCGTGGTCGTACTGTGACGGTTATTTTTGGAGATGGAGCTGGCGCAGTTGTTTTACAACCTGCCAAAGAGGAGAAACAAGGTATTCTTTCTACTCATTTACATTCTAATGGTAAATATGCAGAAGAATTAGCCTTTATTAATCCTGGTGCGCATGGTGGTGTTCATGCTAAGAATGAGGAAGAGTTTGAACGTTTTGGTTATACCAAAGAGCATGAATATGGCGGTATATTTTTGACAGATAAAATGTGGAAAGATCAAGATATTTTCCCGAATATGACGGGGCAATTGGTTTTCAAAAATGCGGTTAAGAAAATGCCTGAGGTGGTTTTTGAAGCATTGAAAACGAATGGTTATTCTCCTAAGGATATTGATATGCTTATTCCACATCAAGCAAATTTGAGGATCAGTCAGTTTGTTCAACGATTGCTGAAACTAAGAGATGATCAAGTTTATAATAATATTCAGAAATACGGAAATACAACTGCCGCTTCTATTCCAATTGCTTTGTCAGAGGCTTGGGAAGCTGGAAAAGTTAAGGATGGTGATTTGGTTTGTTTAACTGCTTTTGGTAGTGGTTTTACTTGGGCTTCTGCTTTGATGCGTTGGTAGGAAAATAATTATAATTATTAAAATACTGTGATTGTTAGGTAGAGATTACTTGACAATCACAGTATTTTTTTTGTTACTTTTTCATCTTTTTAGAAATATTATTACCGATCAAACCCGCAGGAATAGCTACTGCCGCTCCAGCCGCAATAACCCACATCGGATAGTTATTTGGAATTCCTATTGCCAAAATTCCTATAATTACGCCAACACTCGCAATCAAAGGAATACCATTTGGCGTGTATTTATCTAATACTAATCTAGATGCAAAAGCGCCTAATAATGCCGCTAAAGCCCATCCTGCAACTAATAATAAAGCTGCATTTGTATTTTCTGCTAATAAATTTCCAAAATTCCCGTCTTCAGTTGACTCCGCTCCTACTCCTCCAACGACCAATGTTGTGAATAGTCCATCGACTACAAACGCAATGACTAATCCGATTAATACCGCTAATAAATTTTTTCCCATGATATTTTATTTTTCATTTATGGATATATAGGCAAAGGCATGCCTTTGCCCTACACGTTAAATCAATCAAATAACTACTTGCCTCGCTCAATTGCCTCATTTCCTGTTTTGTTATTGTATCAAAAATAGGTTTCCCCTATCTTGTAGCTATAAATAAAGAAACAAAAACTATTTGAACACACAAAAACCATTTTTACAACATTACACATTGATATATAAAACAAAAACCATTTAACTAAACACTATTTAAAACACGAATTTTTGCTTCAAGATTATCTGAAAACGGGCTTTTTAGTCCGTTTTCTTTTTTATACTCAATATATAAATTTTTAATATTTTTATTAACTTATTTTACATTAAATCAATCAAATGATCATTTAACTCGTTCAATTACCTAGTTTCCTATTTCTCTATTGGATTGAAAAACTGATTAGCCTATCTTGTGGATATAAATAATAAGAACAAAAACTATTTGAATTTTCACACACGAAAACACACATTGAGACACCATTTTTTAACATTAACTAA
>CAKZLL010000156.1 GCA_937125475.1 uncultured Saprospiraceae bacterium
TTGAAACACTCAAAACTAAGAAAGAAGCCGTTCAAACAGAACTGCAAACGCTTCAACGTCAGTTAGAAATGTTCAAGCGTTCCACTAAGAAACAAGAAATTAAACGTGAACAAAAACATTATGATGCACTCTCTCGTCAGTCTATTTCTTTAAAAACTAGATTAGAAAATTTTAAAACCTTTCTTAATCAAGTGCATGGCAATCAACGCCAAAAACAATTGATGATTAATGAAATTTTAGATGCAAATAATGAATTGAGCGGGGCATTGATTGTGAAGCGGATGGAAGGGCAAGAGCTAAAAGAAAATATCAGTACAAAAGATAACGCATATCGAGGAATTGCGGATGAATTATCACGCGCATCAGAGGATCATAATAGTAAAAATATTCAGTTTATTCGTCAGCAAAACAAAATTAATGCGTTGCAAAAGGAAATTACTTTTCGTAAAAAACGCGAAACGGAATTTACTGCCAAGCTTGATATTGATCGCCGACATTTGCAAAAAGCAGATGTCGAATTAGATGAAGTTACTCAAAAAATCATCAAAACGGAAGAGCTCTTAGTCCAACTATACGTTCAAAAAAAGGATCAACAAGCTTATCTTAACCATGCCGAAGAAGTGTATTATGCAGCACGAGGTGGCATTTCGGAAGCCGAAAATGAAGTGCGTCAATTAACTAGAAAAAGCCAGAATATCCAATTTTTAATAGGCGAATTGAAAGATAAGTTTAATAGTTTAAAGCTGGAGTTTACGAGTATTTCAGAGCGATTACGCATTGAATTTGATCTGAATGTCACTGAGGTTTTGAAGCGTGAACCTAATCCCGATTATTCGGAAAAGGATTTGCAAGAAAAAACAGCTCGCCTCAAAAAACGATTGTCAAATTATGGCGAAATTAACGCGATGGCAATAGAGGCATTCGAGGAAATGAAAGAACGTTATGATTTTATTATGGCGCAAAAACAAGATTTGGAAACGGCAAAAGCAAGCTTACTTTCAACAATTAAAGAAATCGAACAAATTGCGACTAAACGATTTATGGGCGCATTTGAGGAAGTACGCGTTCATTTCAAGAAGGTTTTTAGAAGCTTGTTTATGGATAATGATGATTGTGATTTGATTTTGGAAACGCCTGATAATCCGCTTGAATCGCGTATTAAAATCATTGCAAAGCCGAAAGGAAAACGCCCACAAAGCATCAATCAATTGTCGGGAGGTGAGAAGACTTTGACTGCTACGGCACTATTATTTTCGTTGTATCTACTTAAACCTGCGCCTTTTTGTATTTTTGATGAGGTTGATGCGCCACTTGATGATGCAAATATTAGTAAGTTCAATAAAATTATCAAGGAATTTTCGGTTGACTCGCAATTTATTATTGTGACGCACAACAAACAAACAATGGCAGCGGTCGATATTATTTATGGAGTGACAAATATGGACGGCATTTCTAAGGTTGTTCCTGTGGATTTTCGTAGCTTGAATTAAGTAAGTATTTGTAGTTATTATTTAATGTAAAATTGAGCGTCCAAAGTGGACAATGAAATTAAAAAAGCAAGAAAATCGCTTAAACCTTAGTGTTTAAGTTTGATTTTCTTGCTTTTTTATTTTGGGAATAGTCTGACAAAAAACAAGGGCTTCATCTCTCGATAAAGCCCTTTCCACCTATATTAATCAATGGTATCCTGGTGGGTGTGCGTTTTTGTTTCTAGTAAGTTAATTGTTTTGTTTTCTGTTCTTAATCCTTAATAACTTTCTGTACGATCTGTGTGTTCGTACCTACCAACTTCATGACATAAATACCTGCTTGTAATTCACTGAAATCAAGAGCTAAACGACTAGCAGTCGTAATTTCTTGTTTCATTAATTGACCATTCAGGCTGTAAACGGAAATCGTCACTTCTTCCGAATATGGTAATTCTATATTTAAAACATCTCTTACTGGATTTGGATAAGCATTAAAATTGCCTTTGCCTTCTAATTCGATTACGCGAACCGAAGAATATTCAAATACTCCGTCAAAATCCATTTGCTTTAAGCGGTAATAATTTGTTCCAACAACAGGTTCTTGATGCAAATTATCATAAACAATCGGCTCATTAGAATCACCCGCACCATTTATAAAATCAATTGCATCCCAATTCCTACCGTCAATACTATGCTGAACCTCAAAACCTTCATTATTGGCTTCGCTCGCAGTCATCCATGAAAGAACAACACTATTATCTTTTAATGTAGCATGGAAATAAGCCAATTCAACTGGTAAAGGAGAACAATCTTCGCCCTTCCAATAACCTAATTCACCATTACTACCACCAAGAAAAGCATCAAAAGAACCATTACAATCAAGATCAACAAAGCCAATATTAGCATTGTTACCTATATCAACCCCACTAAAAGGATTATCTGTACCAGCTATTAGAGCGAAAAATGGCGTGTTAGCATTTCCTTCATTTTTATAATATTTAATAATACCATTAAAACGACCGATGAAAGCATCTAAATCACCATCTTTATCAATGTCAACTAGTGTTGGTGTAGCATGTAAAACGCTAGCTATATTTAATGGATTACCAGATCCAACAAAACTGCTGAAACTTGGATTAGCTGCATCACCTATATTTTTATAATAAAAGACAGTACCTGCCTGTTCACCTATAAAACAATCTTGATCACCATCTCCATCAATATCGCCAAAAGTTGGTGCAGAGCGTTGTCCAACATCAACCCCATTAAAAGGATTACTTGCGCCAGCAACCATTACAAAATTGAAACCGCCATCATTTCTAATATACTGAATGCTTCCAAGCGTTCTTCCTACAAAAATATCACAGTCTCCATCACCATCAATATCAACAGTTGCTGGCATTGAGGTTTGACCGAATACCATTCCGAAGAAAGGACTAGCAGCATCTAAAGTACCTCCAATATAATTGAAGTTAGGAGCGATTTTAGTACCTATATTTTCATAATAAAATAATCCTAAGTTTAATGAGCCAACAATAGCATCCTCATCTCCATCATTATCAAAATCACAAAAAGCAACAGAAGAAGAAGAAATAGTAGTTGCTTCAATTCCATTTAATGGATTACTAACTGCAGGTTGTTGAGATAAATTCATACAATTGAATGTGAAAGCATTTTGCATATATTCAAAATCTCCGCTGTCTTCACCACTAAAGAAATCCAAATCACCATCACCATCAATGTCAACCCATTCTGGAGTAGAACGACCAATATTAATTAGACTGAAAGGATCGAAAGTACCTGTTAGTTCAAGAAAACCTGGAACTAAAGGTGTACCGATATTAGCGTAAGCTTTAATGTTACCATTTTCATTTCCGAAGAAAGCATCCAAATCACCATCATTATCAGGATCAGCAAGAACACCATAGGAATGATCGCCCATATCTTCGCCATTAAAAGGATTTGCAAGACCTAATTGTTTAACAAAAACAGGAGCAGTTACGCTTCCGTTATTTTGGTAATAACTGACCATTCCAGCTTCATTCCCAATAATTGCATCAACATCACCATCTCCATCTAAATCGCCAAAAAACACATTAGAAAAAAGCCCTTCATTCACGCCATCTAAAGGATTTGCTGCGCCAGTGATTAAAGTGAAAGTAGGAAGGCTTGTAGTTCCAGTATTACGATAAAAATATAAATCTCCATCCTCATCACCTAGGAAAGCATCTAAATCACCATCGCCATCAATATCTGTAAATCCGATAGTCGCATGACCAGTTGGAGCGATAATTCCATCAAAAGGATTATCACTTCCGCCTACTAGATTGAATTGGGGAACTGTTTTTGTCCCATCATTACGGAAATATTCGATTAGACCATTAGCCGAGCCAACAAAACCATCCATATCACCATCAGCGTCAAGATCCGCAAAACGAATGCTGGAATTCAAACTTGAAGCTTGCATTCCTAATAATGGATTTGTTGCACTAATTAATTCTACAAGTGTTTGGCTGTAAATTGAAGTAGAAAACAATAGACACATAATGACCATCATTGAACTACTAAGCGTGTAAGATTTGTGAATTGCTCCGTTTATCTTTAAGCTTGAATTATTGTTAGCTTTTTCAAGCGTATTTACTGAGGGAGAATTGCTCTTTTGAGCATCAAAGTGTACCTGTGTTGGCATTTGTAATAAGTTTAAATATAGAGAATATATAGATATTATACCTCTAAGTTTTTAAATAGTATTTTGCTTTATTTAAATCTAAATATTGTTATTACATATGTTTTAAAATAAAAGATATAATTGTCTTTAAAACAATGGGTAATTGTTAAATATGTTGAGTTGTTTTTGTAATGGATATACAAAGGAGCGAGACATTACATAATGAATTAATAAGAATAAATCTTATTAATAGTAATGAAGAAGAAGGATTTTCTATTTATTTAGAATGGGTATTGTCTTTTTTTATTGACAATCCAAAGATATTATAAAAAAATGAAATATTATTATTTTCTATATTAAAAGAAAATGAAAAGGCTGTCAATTTAGTCTTTTATTGCAATTATAAGCTATTGAGTAGCTTTATTTTATATATATATGTATGATAATTTTACATTTGTGACATGAAAAAAAGTGCTTTTATTTTTTGCTTTAAAGCGAATTTTCGCAAACAAGGTAAAATCTTGTCTAATATTCCATTTTTCTTACCTTATGATCATATAAAATCAGACAGTTTTTGTACAAAAATGACCAGTTTATTAACATAACAAACTAGATATATTTAAAGTCGAATAAATCTTTATAATGTCCTTTTAGCTTATTTTTTACCTCTTCAATATCGATTTCGCGCCCTAATTCAGCTTGTAAAGAAGTCACACCTTTATCAGTGATTCCACAAGGAATAATATTTTTAAAATAATCTAGATTTGTATTAATATTAAACGCAAAACCATGCATAGTAATCCAGCGACTCAAATGAACACCAACCGCACAAATTTTGCGTGGATTATTGGCTACATCTATCCAAACGCCAGATTCTCCTTTACTGCGTTCGCCTTTTATGCCATATTCTGCAAGTGTTCTAATGACTGCATTTTCTAAATAGTCAATGTATTTTCGAATATCAGTAAAGAAACAGCCAAGATCAAATATAGGATAGCCTGTAATTTGTCCTTTTCCATGATACGTAATATCTCCACCTCGGTTAATTTTGAAAAACTCAATGGCTTTCTCTTGGAGCTCGGTTTCATTTAGGAGGAGGTTTTCAATACTTCCAGACCTGCCAAGTGTATAAACATGAGGATGCTCGCAAAAGAGTAAATGATGTAGTTGTTTGACGTGATCTTCTTTAGGTAGTTTTCGATTATTGAGTTTAACCGTTCTCATTCCTTCCAACAATTTATGCTGATAGTCCCAAGCTTTTTGGTAAGAAATGTGTCCTAAATCTTGAAATTTAACCTTTTCCATTTTTTTATTTTTTCTAAAAAACTAGCCATGTAACAATCCGTTAGAAATTAAGTTGCTACGCCATAAATTCCCAAGCGGTGCGATAGGCATCAATTTTATCACAATAATCCATAAAGTTTTGATAAAAATTATCGCTTCCTAGCGTTGCACTATCCCCAACAATAATTAATTTTTTGCGAGCTCGTGTCATTGCCACATTCATTCTTCGATAATCCTTCAAAAAACCAATTTCACCTTTATCATTTGAGCGAACAAGCGAAATATAAATCACATCCCGTTCTTGTCCTTGAAAAGCATCAATTGTATTAATATCGAAAGGCAAATGTGCCAAATCTTTATCTTCTGAAACTGCTTCGCGCATATGAATGACCTGTTCTTTGTAAGGCGAAATAATGCCTATTGAAGGTAATTCTTCTGCTGGGAATTCGGCAATCAATTGATACAAATGTTCTCTTAATATTTTAAATTCATCAGGATTAAAACGGCTTTTATACTCAGGATTAATTTGCTCTTCAAAACCACAACCTGCTGTATCTATAAATTCAACAGGGCGATTCATTTCTGTCTCTAAATCCAAATCACGCAATCGAACCATTTCGTGAGCAATCAATTCATTTTTATAAAATTGTTGATTAGAAAAGTTCATAATATCCTCATGCATTCGATATTGGGTATTGAGCAAGAAAGTAGCTGCTGGATGTCGCTCCAAACTCTTTTCCATCAAAGTAATACCAAAACCGCCTTTTTTCGCAGCAATAGATTTTACTGTAGGAGGCAATTGTAACGGATCACCGAAGAAAATCACGCGGCTAGCTTTTGCAATTGGAATCCACGAGGCAGGTTCGAGGGCTTGTGCAGCTTCATCAATAAATAAAGTCTTAAATTTCATTTCACTAACGTACTTACCCGTTGCACTGACCATCGTACAAGTAATAATATGAGCAGAAGACAAAATCCGATCAACCAGACTATGTTCCATTTGATTGGCCCATTGATTGAGTTCTTTAGCTTCCGCAAAAAGACGATGCCGTTCTTGTCGTTGTTGATACCCAAAGTTTCGTTTAAATCGCTTGGCTTTTCGTCGAGCTTCTGCGGATTGTACTTTGATTTTCTTAATATTTTTCATTTCAGGATGACTTGACAACTTTCCATCTAATGTATGACTAATCAAATTTTCGTCTACCCTTGAAATATTCCCTATCCTAACCACATTCATTCCTTTCTTGGCAATACGTTCGGTCAATAAATCGACTGCAGCATTACTCGGAGCGCAGACTAGAACCGTTCCTTCTGTTTTGGTCACAAGTTTTAGTGCTTCTACCAAAGTTGTGGTTTTGCCTGTTCCTGGAGGTCCATGAATAATCGCGGTTTCTCTAGCGGCTAATACATGATTGATCGCATTATTTTGAGATTCGTTTAAGTGTGGTAATATAATAGGTACTTTGATCGGTAAAAAAGTTGGTTCTTCTGCGCCAAGTAAAATATCCCTCAAATGCGCCAATCTATTCCCTTTTGCTTTGATGGTTTTATCAATGGCTTTATTCATTTCGATATAAGTCGTTTCATCAAAAAGCATATCTACTCCAATATCACCACCATCGAGCCAATCAGGCAAATCATGAGAATTAAGAATAATCTTCATCTTATTTCGATCCAAATAGTTAATCACGCCCGACCGTTCACCACGTTTGATATTTGGATTATTAGAAAACAAACGAACCGTGCCACCTGAACGAAATCTATGTGGTTGATTCATGTTTTTAACGCGCTTGATAGTCACAAAAGCTCGATCTCCGATACTGTAACCGCGTTTGAAAATTTCGACAGGATGCCATGACAAACCACGCTCTCGTCGGTCGGGAAGCGGCAAACTTGTGACCAAGTTTTTGAATTGCTCGAAGTCTTCTTCTTTTTCTAATTGTAATAGTTTTTTGAGTTCTAATAACTCTGCCACAGGACTTTCATGCTTCGCCATTCGTTTCAGTTAGAGGATGATTGATTATGCAAAGGTCATGGTTTTATTGAATTATACATAATAATAGTGCCTCAAATTAAAGTAGCACAGACATTCTTGTTGGTGTCATCTAAAAGAAAAGCAGTATAGTACGTTACTAAAAAGATTAATAAAACTTATGGGATAGGAAATGAATAATGATTATTTTCGCTTTATTATTTAAAAATATTGAATGTCAATTTATGAAAAAAAATGAAGGTAAAACGCCAGTTGTACAGCCTAATAATCCATTGCATGGTGTGAAACTATTAACGATCCTTGAATTTTTAGTAGATGAGTATGGTTGGAAAAAACTTGGTCAACGTATAACAATTAATTGCTTTACCAATAATCCTACAATCAAATCAAGTCTTAAGTTTTTAAGAAAAACCCCTTGGGCTAGAGCAAAAGTAGAAGCATTGTATTTAGAGTCTATTAATAAATAATTGTGAATTCATTGTCAATTATCAATTATCAATTATCAATTATTTCCTATCTTTGCACCCGCTAAATTATTTTAGCGACCAATCATTAGGCAAATTACAATTTGAAATAAATATGGATTTAGATAAATTAGTAGCAGTTAGTGGGCTTTCTGGAATTTTCAAAATGGCTGTTAATCGTAAGAATGGTTTAATTTTACAAAATATTGATACAGGCAAAAAGAATTTCTATTCAAGTAGAAAGCATCAATTTACTCCGCTTGAGTCAATTTCTATCTATACTTTTGATGATGGTATCGAATTAGGCTTGGTTTTTAAAGCGATGAAAGAGCAAATTGACGAAAATCCGCCAGTTTCTCACAAGTCAAGTAAGGAAGAGTTGAGAGGATACTTTGAAAAAATCCTTCCTACTTATGATAGAGGTCAAGTTTATGATAGTGATATTAAAAGATTGATAAAATGGTTCAATTTCTTAAATGAAAGGGATTTATTGAAAGAAAAGGTAGAAGAAATAGAAGAACCAACAGCAGAAAATACAGATGTAACAGGAACAGAAGAAGCATAAATTGTTTTAAGACAATAATTTATAGATTTTTTCTTTGAGATGATTTTTGAATCTAAAGAAAAAATTACTACTTTTGCTCTCGCTTTTAAAAAATGAGCTTTATTTAATTAAAATTGATCAAGTTTATTAATAAAAAGCATTGAAAATAAAGGATTTAAAATAAATCATAAGACATTAATTAAAGTTTAATTATGCCAACAATTAACCAATTGGTACGTAAGGGGCGAAAAAAGATTGTAGAACCGAGTAAATCTCGTGCATTAGAGGCTTGTCCTCAAAGACGTGGTGTTTGTACTCGTGTTTATACAACCACTCCTAAGAAGCCGAATTCGGCTTTACGTAAGGTTGCTAAGGTACGTTTGACTAATGGTATCGAGGTGATTGCTTATATTCCAGGTGAAGGTCACAATTTACAAGAACACTCAATCGTATTGATTAGAGGTGGTCGTGTAAAGGATTTACCAGGGGTAAGGTATACAATTGTTCGTGGTGCTCTTGATACAGCAGGTGTGAACGATCGTAGACAAAGCCGCTCGAAATACGGAACAAAACGTCCTAAGAAGTAATCATTGAAATAAATGATTAAAAGTCCCAATGGTTGGGCAAAGAGTTAAGATCAACAAGAATTGGCAATTATGCCACAATCCTAAGAAGTTAGGGTTTGTTGAGTAAATTCATTTCAAGAATTGAAGGGTGATTCTCTAGTAAGAGAAACCACAGCTAAGTAATATAAGTATGAGAAAAAGAAAACCGAAAGCGCGGATCGTTGCGCCAGACCCTCGTTTTGGCGATGTTATGGTCACGCAGTTTGTTAATAATATGATGGTAAGTGGTAAAAAAACCATTGCCTTCACTGTCTTCTATGATGCAATGGATATCATAGAAAATAGAACTAAACAAAATCCGCACGAGGTTTGGAAAAAAGCAGTCAATACCGTTATGCCTCAAGTTGAGGTTCGTAGTCGTCGTATTGGTGGTGCTACTTTTCAAATACCAACTGAAGTTCGTCCTGAACGCAGAATTTCTATTGGAATGAAATGGCTAATCAACTATGCTCGTAAGCGTAGTGGAAAAGGTATGGCTAATAAATTAGCAGCTGAAGTCATTGCTGCAAGTAAAGGAGAAGGTGCTGCCGTTAAGAAAAAAGAGGATACTCACAAAATGGCAGAGTCAAACAGAGCATTTGCTCACTTTAGAGTTTAATACATGGATGTTAGAATTGAAAATCATTTTATTGATTTCAATCCTAACATCTATTTTTTTGTCTCTATTTTATCAGAAACTTTTACTAAGGAAGATTAATTTATCATGACAGATTTAAGGTTTACGCGAAATATTGGTATCGCAGCGCACATTGACGCTGGTAAAACCACAACAACAGAGCGTATTTTGTATTATACTGGTCTTACGCACAAAATCGGTGAAGTTCACGATGGTGCTGCTACAATGGATCATATGGCACAAGAGCAAGAGCGCGGTATTACTATTACATCGGCTGCAACAAAGACCGAATGGAAATGGGAAGATCAAATGTATGCTGTTAATATCATTGATACTCCAGGACACGTTGATTTTACCGTAGAGGTAGAGCGTTCTTTAAGAGTTTTGGATGGTGTTGTCGCGCTTTTCTGTGCAGTATCTGGGGTTGAGCCTCAGTCTGAAACAGTTTGGAGACAAGCTAACAAATATAAAGTGCCTCGTATTGGGTTTGTTAATAAAATGGACCGTTCTGGTGCAGACTTCTTTAATGTTTGTAAACAAATTAAAGATGTTCTAGGTGCTAATCCAGTTCCTTTAGTTGTGCCTATTGGTGCAGAAGATGATTTTAAAGGAATTGTTGATTTAATTGAAAATAAAGCAATCGTTTGGGATGATGCTACTCAAGGTATGACTTTTGAGGAAATTCCTATTCCAGAGGATTTACAAGATACAGTAGACGAATATCGCGAGAAGTTAGTTGAAGCTGTTGCTGATTATGATGATGATATCTTAGAAAAATATTTCGACGATCCAGATTCAATTACAGTAGCAGAAATGCGTGCAGCTATTCGTGCAGCTACTATTGATATGAGTATTATTCCAATGATGTGTGGTTCTGCCTTCAAAAATAAAGGTGTTCAATATATGTTGGATGGTGTTTGTACTTACTTGCCTGCTCCAGTTGATGTAGATGCAATTATTGGTACAAATCCTGATACTGACGAAGAGGAAGAGCGTAAACCAGATGCAAACGAGCCATTTTCTGCTCTTGCATTTAAAATTACAACGGATCCTTTTGTAGGTCGTTTGGCTTACTTCCGTGTATATTCTGGTACATTAGATGCTGGTTCTTATATCTTAAATACACGTTCTGGTAAAAAAGAACGTATCTCTCGTATCTATCAGATGCACGCGAATGATCGTAAGCCAATGAAGCAAGTTCAGGCTGGTGATATTGCTGCAGCAGTAGGTATGAAAGACTTGAAAACAGGTGATACACTTTCTTCATTGGATCATCCAATTGTTTTGGAAAGTATGACATTCCCTGAACCAGTAATTTCAATTGCTATTGAGCCTAAGACTCAGAAGGACTTAGACAAAATGGGAACTGCAATTGCGAAG
>CAKZLL010000157.1 GCA_937125475.1 uncultured Saprospiraceae bacterium
CTTGACTATTGCTGTTTGCGTTTCTTTAAATGAAACAGTCGGTTGACTATTGTTTGTTGCTAAGCTATCATTCAGAAACCCCCTCTCATTCATTACGTCAATCGTATCTGTTGCACTTTGTACAATAACTGGATTTCCACAATTATTCAATACATCAAGCGAAAAATCACCATTTGGTATAGGGTGAACGTCAATGATTTCAATAAGCGTATCACTTACACAACCATTAGTATCAATAGCAAAATAAGTCGATTGATACGTACCAATAATATTGAAAGTATGTGTAGGTGATAGTGCGTTAGAAGTTGTATTATCTCCAAAATCATAGAAATAATTTAATCCACTTCCTGTTGTATTATTGATAAAAGTTACTTCTGACGACACACAACTACTCGGTTGGTTAACTGCCCAAACAGCAACAGGCGGAGCAAATAAATCAAAGGTTTGCTGAATACTATCTCGACAACCAAAAATATTTTCAGCGACTAATTCAACCGTGTAAGTACCTTCTACGGTATAGGTCTCGACTGGATTAATTGAATCACTAGAGTTACTATTTCCGAATCTCCATAAATAATTCGCTGCACCTTCTGAGAGATTTGTAAAAGTGACATCAACAGGCATCGCACATGAGTCTGTTATTGTGAAAGAAAAGTCACTAGTAAGGTTAGGTGGAACTTCCAAGTTTTGTGTCAATGTATCACTTAAACAACCAGCCACATCACTAACAAAATAAGTTGCAGTATAAGTACCTGCATTACTAAAAGTATGCACAGGTGATGATTGATTTGATAAATTATTATCTCCAAAATTGTAATAATGTGCTATTCCATTTCCTGTTGAACTATCAGCAAAAGTAACAATTGATGGCTGACAAGGATCTTGTTGTTCAACTGTCCAAGCAGCAATTGGTGGATCAAATAACTCAAAACTTTGTTGTGAACTGTCTCGACAACCATAAATACTAATCGCAGTTAGGTTAATATTGTAAACATCTGCACTTGTGTAGTTTACTGTTGGGTTATTCATGGTCAAATGATTACTTGAGTTATCAACTGTCCATTCATAACCTGCTGCACCTTCCGATAGGTTCGTAAACTGTACATCAGTTGGAATCGTACACGAATCCATTATTGTGAAAGTAAAATCACTGGTCGGAATCGGATAAACTACAATATCATTGAAAGCCGTATCACTGATACACGTATTCGCATCAACTACTACGTATTTTACCATATAAGTTCCAGAATCTACATAGGTATGTGCTGATGAAGCTAATGCAGAAGTATTACCATCTCCAAACTCATAATAGTAACCTGTGATATTTCCAATAGAAGCATCTGTAAATTGTACAGTTAGATCTTCACAACCTGTTGTATCAGAAGCGACGAAATCTGCAATGGGTTTAGGCAAAATCGTTATTTGACTACAAACCGTATCTACACACTGTGTCAAAACGCCTGTTCCTTCCATACAAATAGTGTAAGTTCCTGAATTTTCAAAAGTATAAACTAGATTATCTATGCTTTGAACCAAAGAATCATTAACGTACCATTTTAAGTTAGAAACCAATGTAGAAGTATCTGTGAAAGTAACAGCTTCATCAGCACAGGCTTCTAATTGATGTGCAAATCCTAAATCGGGCAATTCATAAACTGTTACCGAATCAAATGAAAAAGTGTCAATGCCACAACCTACCGCTATTATATAAGGATAATAAATTCCTGCATTTTGATAAGTATAATTCAAGGTGTCACCTGAGCTAAACCCAGTCGCACTTGAACCATTTCCAAAGTAAAAAGTCGAAACAGAGCCTGGTGTGCTGTAACAAATAAACTGCCGTGTCAGCGGTTCACAACCTGTAAAACCGTCAATCCAGCCACCTGCCGTTACCTGTATTGGCAAAACACAAATGTTTTGGTAAGCGGTATCTGTTCCACAAACATCACTATAAATTACCATCATTAATTGATAACAAATAATCGTGTCATCGTTGTTATAATAAATTTGTTCTAATAATGTATCAGTTGAAATTATTCCGTTACCATAATGAATAGTAAAACTATCAATAAATCCTGTTGAAATATTGGCTATTGTTACTAATTCACCATGACAAACCGTATCCGTTTGCAATGCTCCAAATCCAGCATTAAAAATCGCTGGAACTAAAACGGTATCTTGCAACATCAATGTGCCACAAGTATTGGTAATAGTCAAATTAATATGAACTAAGGTATCAATGATATTTCCATCAATGAAAAAACTTGGATTTTCTGCGGTTGAAGTATCGCCATCAACTTCCCAAAAATACGAATAAGAAGGATTAGGATCTGCAACGCTTAAATCTACTGCCGCACCAAAACAGTCTATTTCTAAACTATCCATCGAAATACCACCTGTAATCAACGGTTCTACTACTACCTCAAAAAATATAGTATCAGTACATGTTGTATTACCGACTACAAGCCATTCGGTATAAGTGCCTGGAATAGGGTAAGTTTTTGTGGTGGTGTTTGTTGTTGCATTATTTGACCATCGAACTACATTATGAATTGATGTATTAGTAAATGTAAAAATACTATCAACACAGTTTGGTGAATTGACATGTACCAGAGCTGTAACTGCGTCGTCGATTGTAATTATAAATGTATCTCGTACAAAACATAAGCTGCCCGAATCAGATTGATAATACACTTCAAAAATACCTGCGCTCATAAGATTTGGGAATAAAGTATCATTCACTACACCTGAACCATTACTCGACCAAATTCCGTCTTGTAGAACCTTATCTAAAGCAATAAATGGGCTATTGATGCAGATTTGATCATCTTGCAGACTAGAGCTTCCATCAGTCACTTCAACTACAAACGAACCCGAATAACAAGCATCTGTACAACCAACATAAGAAATAGTATTGAAACCAATGTTTGCATTTGAAGGATTAAAACAATTACCATTTACACCATTTCCACTCCATGTCAAGCATAAATCTGTTGGGCTTAGAATTAAATCATTAAGGTTAATACACGTGTCAACATTACTACATTGACTTGTAAGTGTATCTAATACTAAAATATCTGGAACATAAATATAACCACTATCAGTACTTGTTCCACATTGGGATACTAAGGTTACTTTTATTAAAGTTGAATCCAATTGTACGGAAATATCACCTGGATATAATGTATCATAGGTTGCAACAGGCGTTGTAATATTTGGCAAATAATATACTTCCCAATAAACGGTATCATAAGTCCCATTTGGAGGAATAACGTAAGAGTTAACATTAAAAATAGTATCAGTAAAACAACTTGGAAATGGGTTTAAACCAATCGTCGCACCATCTAAAATATTAAAAGTTAAATCATCCGTTGGATTACAACCTGATGGGTCAATGTAAGTTACGGTTTGATTATTACCAACTGATAACATTGAAACATCTAATGAATCATCACCATTATTACCCACATAAACGCCGTTTCCTGACCAAGTAAAATCACCATTAGCAGGTGTTATGATTAAACTATCTAAATTAATTTGAACATTAGTACCCACACAATAATCAGCAATCGAATTGAAAGTTGCTACTTCGCCAATGGTAAAAGTATCTCGCAATGTCTGATTGTTACAAGGATCTGGATAAATGACCTCTACGATGTATGTACCAAAACCTTCAGAGGTGTAATCAATCGGTGTTGGATTGATCCCACTTTGGCTTGGATCTATTGTGTTTTCATTTATATCTAAAAAATTCCATACGACACCTGATGGCGGTGCTCCCGAACCTGTTGTTCCAAAGTAATTATTAAAATCAACAATAAATGTATTGATACAAGGATCAACATTCAAGGTTGCACCGCTTGACGGCAGTACATGAATGGTAAACGTAGTATCTTTTGAACAGATGATATTTTGTGGATCACAAGGGTTTGCGCCATTGCATTGATAATAAGTAATCGTAATTAAATAATCTCCAGAATTACTAAAATTAATATTTGCGGGAAGTGTATAGTCATTTGGTAAAATTGTAACTCCTGACATTGGAACAACATCTATATTAATAGAATCTGAGGAATGACTACTAGCTATTGTTAATACATCTCCTGCACACATAGTGTCTTGTGTCGCGTTTAGCGAAATAGCAGATAATGTGTATTGTGGTTCAGGAGCTGGTAAAACTGTAATTTGCATAGAATAAGAATCGGATAATGTTCCGCAAATAGGTGCAGCATCATCATTCGTCGCAGTTAATGTTACAGTATAAGTTCCTACCTCTGAATATATATAACTTGGGTTTGCATCTGTTGAAATGTCATCTCCTGTTGTTAAATCGCCAAAATCCCATAAATAACTTATACCTGGTGATATACTTGGGCAAGTTGAATTATTAAAAAAAACTTCTTCTCCTGCACAAATTACAGACGTTGATGTATTAAATAAAGTACGTGGTTTTATGTAAATAAAGATTGGAGATGAGTTTTTACTTGGATTAATATTACACTCATCAAATATTTCCAACTCTATCTCAAACTCTAAACTTGTTTGATTACAATTATTACTTATAGCTGTATTAGGAATAATATAAGTATGAGTTTGACTACTTGTGGTCAATACAGTTATCGAGGTATCAGGATAACCATGATCAACATCATTATTCCAACGCCAAACAAATGAATCTACTTGAGTTGGATTTGTAGTATTATTATCCACAGTAATAGGTTGCCCTTCACAACCAGAATTTATACCAGATACATTCATATCAGCATTTGGACACTGCCCAAACGCTTCTATTCCAACAAAAAATAATATTCCAGTAATCAAAAACGATAAACTTATTTTCATAATATTTTTTAGTTTAAATATCTTCTATGTCTTTATTTATAATATTTATTAGTAGATAAAAAATACAACAGTTTTTTATTTTTCTAATTGTGGCGATAAAGAAGATACTGACAATCAATGTTTTTTCATAAACCATCTATATCGCCACAAATTGTTATAACAATATAACTTAATAATCCTCAACTTACATATTGCATATTTATTTTAGTATTAAATAAACCTTTAATCGTTTTATTGCTATTTATTGCTATTTATTGAAACTGTACTTTTTTTAACTACTGCTGTTTTGAATAAAAAATTCTGACTAATACAAAGATTCAACATTAAAAACCAATCTTTTACAAATTTTAGTTTTTCTATAAAAACAAAAAACGCTGAACATTTAAAAATTTATTCAACTTCCTATCAATATGCTACAACAAAGAAAACCAGACCACAATGATAGTATTATTGGTGCATTTATCTCTATTTTCAAATCTAATTAAAATATTTTTCTTTTTACGTATCTTCAATACTAAAAATATAAAAAAGGGGGAAATATATTAGGAAAGGTTTGCTCCAGCCCCTACTGTTACAGCTAAAAACCGTATTAGTAAGATCAATACTCAATTTATAATCAACCTAGAATTAAAAAACAATGATCATTCTATCATGGAGACAAAATAGCCAAAGCGGTGAATTTTCCATATGTCAAAATGAGATGTAAAGCGCTGTTAAATGAGAATTAGAGGACGAAATGCCAATATGTTAGTAGAATTTTAAAATGGAGACAAAGTTGTCATAATAGCCTATGTCCTTCGAAAGTTAAAATAGAACAAATGAAATTACCAATTGATATAGAATACCAATAAATGAGGAAATACTAAATAATTTGGATATTGGAAATATTAAAAAATCTACAAGATTTCTACAAATTAGCACCTGAGCATAAAAAGCAGAAAATATTAGAAGCAATATTCCTCCTTGGTTTTGAGCTTTACGAACACGAAAAAGAGGCTGTTTTACGAACACATTACATCAATAGCATCATCAATTCAATCACTTCAAAACCAATTAGTTACAAAAAGGTAACTATAGGCAAAATCGCTAATTATCCTTTAAGTACCTCTAGGTCACCCCGACGGGACTCGAACCCGCTAATCACTTGCTTGAAAGGCAAGCTGCTTGTGCCACTTCGCATTCAGGGCGAAAATAAAAAAACGCTTCATAGTATAGAAGATGAGACTCGAACTCACACCACCTGACTCCCAAAGCCAGTGCTCTTATTCCTTATTAAGCTACTTCTATAGATAATTTCATTTAAAAAATGCAATATTAGACGCACAGGAAGGACTCGAACCTCCAGCGAGTAGCTTATGAGACTACCATGTTCCCGTTACACCACCGTGCGTGATATTAATGTTAAATATTGTTTTTTATTTTTAAATTTGATCGTGATAGAGCAGATAGTTGGAATCGAACCAACGTCCTCTGGGTGGAAGCCAGACATAATGAGCCATTATACGATACCTGCTTAATATACCATCAAGTTTATCCGAAAGCGTTAATTTGTTGTATTGAATTTATATTTTCTGTCTTACCCATAGCTATTTACCCGAAGGTGCTACATTGCAGAAACTGATTATATTATTTGAATTAAATCGCTTTCAACAGAAGCGTGAAGCGATGGAAGCAAAATGCTTAAATCATTCGGAAGATGCCCTCTCGACCTCCACCGAAGCGATGTTCTCGCTCTCCTCGCTCTGTTTCCATTCCATTGTAGGTTTGCCCATTTATGGGACATTCCATCTCAATAGGAGGAAAAACTGGCTTGATGATATGTTGATGAATGAGTGACATTTGAAATTGATAATATTTTGATGAAAAAATAAAAATTGCTTTCCTGTTTGTTACGCAATTCGATTATATAAACTGAGCACTGTTCTTTAAAGTTCCAATTATTTAAAAAAAAATATAATTAACTCATTTATTTTGCATTTAATAAAGCTGAATTATAAAAATTTCGCTTAAAAACATAGGCTGTTTCTCTCTAAAGTTTGGGATTAATCCTTATTCACAAACCTAAAATAAGAATAAAAATCACACCAATTTAATTGATTTACAATCAGTTATAAAACATTACCTCATAAAAAAACTAATTAATTATTGCAATTATAAGTAAGTAGTATTTTTTCATACTTCTCTTTGGTAAAAGATAATTGAGATATAAATCATAATTTTAGTAAGATGACTATTTTAACGATAATTTAAAGTTAAAAAAGAACATATTATAGAATAATCATTAATTTCGCGACCTGAATACTTTTTCTAAAAGAAACAAATCAAAAATAGCTATGCAAGGTTTAGATACGGCAGTACAGCAAAGAATCAATGATTGGCTAACGGGCAATTACGATGATGCTACAAAAAATGAAATTCAAACATTAGTAGATAATAATGATGCCAATGCATTAACAGATGCATTTTATAAAGATTTGGAGTTTGGAACAGGTGGTTTGCGTGGGATTATGGGCGCAGGTTCTAATCGTGTAAATAAATATACGCTTGGAATGGCAACTCAGGGTTTTAGTAATTATTTGCTTCAACAATATCCAGATCAGCAGATAAAAGTCGCAATCGCTTATGATAACCGTAATAACTCGGATACATTTGCACAAATGACTGCTGACGTTTTTTCGGCTAATGGAATTTATGTTTATTTTTTTGAAGCACTTCGTCCTACACCTGAATTATCTTACGCTATTCGTGAATTAGGCTGTCAAGGTGGAGTGATGTTGACCGCTTCTCACAATCCTAAAGAATACAATGGTTATAAAGCATATGGCGCAAACGGTGGGCAATTAGTTTCGCCTGTTGACCAAGCTGTTTTGCAAGAAGTCAGAAAAATATCTAGCATTGACCAAATTAACTTTGATGCGAAATCAGAGAATATAGAAACAATTGGGGCAGAGTTAGACGAGAAGTTCTATAATGATTTAGTCGCTTTATCTATTTCTAAAGAAGCGATTAAACGTCAGAAGGATTTAAAGATTGTCTTCTCTCCTATTCATGGTACTGGCGCGGTGTCTGTTCCGCCTATATTGAAGCGATTTGGTTTTGAAAATGTTATTCCTGTAAAGGAGCAAATGATCGCGGATGGGAATTTTCCAACGGTCATTTATCCTAATCCAGAAGAACAGGAAGCTTTAACAATGGCACTAAATCTTGCGGCAGAAGTTGATGCTGATTTAGTAATGGCAACTGATCCAGATGCGGATCGTGTGGGAATTGCGGTCAAAAATGATAAAAACGAATTTGTTTTATTAAATGGTAATCAAGCGGCTTGTTTATTGATAAAATATATGTTGACCGCGTGGGAAAAAGCAGGAAAACTAGATGGAAATCAATATGTTGTAAAAACGATTGTTACTTCTTATTTGATTGATAAAATCGCGGCTTCTAAAAATGTCGATTGTTACAATACCTTGACTGGCTTTAAATATATCGGCGAAATCATGACCGAATTGGAAGGCAAAAAAACGTTTATTGCTGGCGGT
>CAKZLL010000158.1 GCA_937125475.1 uncultured Saprospiraceae bacterium
TTCACTCACTGTAATCCACCATGCCGAAGGCGTGAGACCAATTGCCAAATAAACCATCACAAAAGCATAACCAATCAAACCAACTGTCAAAAATGATAATAATCGAACGCCTTTTGTCCCGTAGTATTCGTTAATCACATCGGTCATTATAAATACAACAGGCCACAACAAAACACCTGCTGACAAATCCAACGAACCTTTATGCCCAAACAGATTCCAATTTAATGGATCAATTCCTACGGTTTGTTCAAAAGCAAATATCTTGACTCCAATAAATTCAGCAATTAAGGCATTGGCAATAAAGAAACCACCCAAGATAATGAACAGTAAATTTGCTTTATGTGTCAGGTTAAAATTCATATTCCTATATTTTATATTATAATTTGTCTATAAACATATAAAATTCTATCAAGTTGATGTACTTTTATTATAATAATAAAAATTAAAAATGGAAGAACATCAATTGAACGTTTGTAATAATTGTGAAGCTAATATTAGCGAAACAGACAAGTTTTGTGCTAGTTGTGGTCAGAAAAACACAACTGGTAAGGTTTCTGTCAAGCTCCTACTTCAAGAGTTTTTTGCTAACCATTTGCACCTAGATGCTAAATTACCTCGAACGCTATTTGTTCTATTTTTCAAACCTGGGCGGTTAACAACTAATTACTTCAAAGGGAAACATATCCATTTTATTCGACCGCTTCGCCTTTTTGCAGTGAGTGCGATTATCTTTTTCACACTTATTGCGCTTGATATTACCAAACAATTGGAGCATTTTAATTTGTATCAACAGAAACACGATGAAATTTTAGAATTAGAAATGACTGATAGTTTGTATCAGCAGGTATTGGATTCTGTGGCAAGTGTCAAAACACAAACCAATAAACGTATTTATCCGATTCTGGATTCCGCTTTCGCGCCAATGGTAATTAATATTGACTCGCTTCTGAATGATACAATTAACTATGTATATCTCGATATTGGTCCGATGAAATCAGAGCAAATCCCAATTACAAGAGAAGATTTTTTCACATTATCAGAGGATCAAATTATTGAAAAATACAAACCTAAAAACTTTTGGAGTACGTTTGTTTTAAAACAGAATTTACGGATTATTAAAAATACAAAAGGCTTTACGAGGCAAGCCATAGGAAATATTTCATGGATGATTTTTCTCATGATTCCTACTTTTGCCCTGCTTTTAAAGCTATTTTACATCAGACGAAAAATCTATTATGTCGAGCATCTTATCTTTGCTTTTCACACCCATGCTTTTCTATTTTTGCTTTTTGGAATTAATGCTTTTTCAGATTATTTTCTTAGTAAAGAAGTCGATGATATCATTAATCTCATTTCCGTTATTGCTTCTTGGATTTACCTTTTTATAGCGATGAAACACGTTTACGGTCAACGTTCACTCAAGACTTTTATAAAAATGTTCCTGTTATTTATTGGTTATCTCTTCTTATTTATGGGCTTTTTGACATTGACTTTATTGGTGAGTTTGGCGTTGTTTTAATGTCCATAAAATTATAAGTTACTATTACACAATAAAACTACCTACCTTACATTCTTAATTTTAATCCGCTTCGGCGATTTCATTAGTTGTAAAGCTAGGCTAGCAGAATGCAAAGTCGTGTTTAAATGACTTTTTAAACTAGTTTTTAATGTGGAAAAATCAACTATTCTATTATTTAATTCAATGTCAATTAATTGAGTTGTTGTTTCTCCAGCTTCATTTTTAAGGCGCAGTTCATATTTGTCATTTATAAAATCAAAGCCAAATTGAATGCCATCCGCTTTCAAAAAGAAATCTATTTCATTAATTCGAGCATTTTTAAATAAAACCAAAAGAACATCTCCTCCGAGCTTTCTTGTATGAATCGGCTCTTGATTTCCGCCAATTATTTCCAAATCAGGATAATCCGCTATCAATTCCGAGCGCAGTAAAAATCCAGACCAAGTTAACTCAATCGTTTCTAGCGTTTTAGTTGATTTAGTCACATTTTTCATTTCAAAGACACGACCGATCGACATCGCGCCATCCATTAAACTCTGTATCCATTTTTTATCTAACATAAATAATCGCAACGATTCCGCTGGCAACATTGCCTCATAAGGCACTAAATAATTAAATGGAACAGGTTTTAAAAATAACAATTCATTGAGCCAAATCTTAACACTATTTGGCAAATCATTCGCCTTCTCATCATTGTTACAAATACTCTCTAAATCACTTTGCCCTGTATTATTTTTATGATTTTGCGCTATTTTTCTTTTATAATTATAAATCGACATCGCAACATTTTTTTCTTGAAGCGTGAGCATTCTACCCAATTCCCAAGCTGTGGCATAAGTCGCATTGAGCATTTTTGTTTGTTTGTCGAACATCAATAAATCATCAGAACTATTGATTTGGTCAATTTTAAAACCAGTCACTTTTTGAACGGCAACTAAAGGACTTCTATACCAAGAAATCGTCTGTGTACCATCTCTCATAAAATGAGGCAACGGTGCAAATCCCTTTTTAAATAAAGCATTTTGTGCTTCATTTTGAGGCTTTGCATTGATTTTTAATAGATTAGTATTTAAATTTGAAACAATTCCTTCGAAGTTTTTATCGGGTTCACTACACGAAAAACGCCAATTATATAACGAAACAAACGATTGTTTACTTGCTGGAATTTCGGTCTGAAAATGTGTTTGATCTATTGCAATCAAATGCACAACCGTAGTAGAATTTATACGCGGCAGTCGATTCGCTATGATAACCGCTTTTTCACTTTCATCCGTTTTTTTTATCACATGAACTAGATCCGCAAAACTATTTTTAGATAATAAATCACTGTCTAACTCAATGTTTCCACCTGCTTTTATCGTAGCATTTACGTCAGTTTCCGTTTCATCCACTACGATCAAAGCGAGCCAAGGCGTATCTTTTTGATTATCAAAAGCAGGGCGTTCCCAAGGTAAAGTACTTCGATTAAGCGTCAGATATGGCAAAAAAGAGCTATGATCACCAGTTGATTCGGCTGGAGGAAAAACACTAAAAACATCATTAGGCTGAAATTGAAATGCAGGTTCTGCGACTTCAATAATTTGAGTAGTAGAAAAACGATTATTGGTCGTAATTCCCGTCCCTTCGATTGTTTGATGCAACGTAATTTGATGTTGCCCAGCTTTCAAAGTTGGCAAATGTTGATCTAGCAATTGAAATGTTTCAGAAACACTTTTGCTTTTACTTTTAGGCTCATCACCACTTAGATGCAATTCTGGCGCATCCATATAATTCAATGCTTGACTTATAATATCCTGTTCAGTCTGTTTTTCTGCACTCATTTTGTTATGGTTCTAGTTATTCAGCTATTTTGCAGGTTTTGTTATCCCAATTTAATCAAACAATTTTAACAATCCAATAATCAGCTCTTTTATAATTAAGCCCCTAATTTTTTTAAGGTTTTTTGTATGAAAATAGCCATCATTTTGTATATATAATAAGCAATAATAATTCCCAAAGTATCCGCTAAAGCATCATAAAAATCCAGTGATCGACCAGGAATAAAATCTTGTAAAATTTCAGTATTGAAGCCTAAGACAATGCACAAAAGTAAATATTCAAGCAATTTCTTATTATGTTCATACTTATATAAAACATTGATACCCAATAGAAAAAACATACCAAAATGAGCAATTTTATCTAAATGAGGTATAGAGAAATTCATCGAATTTCCACTACTCGGCTTTAGCGTCAGTACTAAAACAAGGATTAAACAAGGGATTAATAAGCGGTTTCTTCTAATTGCTATTTCGTTCATTAAGATTAAAATTGATTTATTTTTTCATAAAAACGTCATTGCCGTTTATAATCGTTCTAATGACCTGAATATCTTTGATTGTTTCTTTGGCTACAAGTAACGGATTTTTATCTAAAACAACAAAATCTGCGTATTTTCCTACTTTAATTGAACCGATTTTATCTTCCATTTTTATTTGAAAAGCGCCATTGATTGTCATGGTTTTTAGCGCATCTTTAATGGAAATTTGATTATTTTCACCTAATAAATGTCCTGCTCTAGTTTTTCGATTAACACTTGTATGCATCAAACTCAATGGATCACTTTCAAACATTGGTTGATCTGCATGAAGTGTTGGTTTTAGATTTTTATTAATTGTTTGTTGAATTGGTAATATTTTTTGTGCGCGTTCTTCGCCTATAATTTCATCGCGCAAAGCATCGCCATAATACCACAAATGATTGATATGCAAACTCGGATAAACGCCTAATTCAGCCATTTTCCCCATTTCCGCTTCGCCTAATAATAAACAATGTTCCAGTCGATGACGATAATTTTCCCCATCTGCATTCGCTTCAAATGCCTTTAGAGTTTCTTGAATTGCCAAATCTCCTTGAGTATGCACCGCAATTTGCCAGCCTTTGTCTTGATATTTTTTGACCATCGCTTTCATTTCTTCTAAGTCAATCAAGGCTTCTCCTTTGTGTCCTTTTGGAATATGAAAACCATGTTCCGTCAAATCTGAATGTAAATAAGGCGTTTTCAAATACATCGACCCCGTGTAAGGCGAGCCATCATACCAAAGTTTAACTCCAACGACTTTGAAAAAATCATCTCCATTATCAACAGATTTTGGCAATAAATTTTCCATATCTTGACGAATGAAAACAAAATGACGAACACCAGCTTTTCGCTGAGGCAAATAACCTAATTTAGAGAATAATTGATTAACAAAAGTCGGTTTTCCAGATAAATGCTGATACAATCGGAGGACTTGTGGATTGTCAGAAGTCATACCCATTGTCGTGATAGTTGTATTGCCATTTTCAACATAATTGTCCATGGAAATCAAGGTATTATCTAAAAGTTGTTTTTGACCGATAGCTGTAACAATAATCTCTTGAAAGGCTTTGAATGCCTCTTGTTCCATGATTTGACCAGTTAATTCTCCTGTACTGTCTTTTTCATAATAACTATGCTCGGTCGGATCTTTCGTGTCTTTTGTGATATTTGCCAATCGAAATGCTTCACTATTTGCCCAATAAGTGTGCAAACTTTGCGAAAGCATCAACAACGGATTATTGGGTAAAAGCGAATCTAAAAATGAAATATGAGGTGCATCTAAATCCTTTACTAAAATCGGATCAATACCTTTTGCAACAATCCATTCACCCGCTTTGTAGTTTTTGGACTGCTCGACTAAATAACTCCAAACTTCGGCAGCCGAATTATGCTTAAAACCACTCAAATCAACCATAGGCGCTAAAAACGACGACAAAACGGTATGCGTATGCGGGTCAACAAACCCAGGCAATAGCGTTTTTCCTTGCAAATCAATCACTTGATCAACTTGATTTTCGTATTTTTTCAAATCAGCATAAGTACCTAACGCTTCAATTTTGCCATTTTTCACATAAATTGCCTCAACATTTTCCGCACCTTCCTCCATTGTAATAATCGTCCCGTTATGGATCAGCAACGAATTATTTTGAGTAAAATCTTGCATCACATAAAAATAACCAGTAATGGCAAGCAGCAAAACAGCGATAAGTATAATGTATCTTTTCTTCATAATTAGTTCGGTTCGGAAATGATTGTTGGTTCATTGACAATTTTATAACAAAAAAGGCTTCAACCTACTAACAATTCTCCATTGTATTTGTAATCTCCATTACTTAGAAATGTTGAATCTTTAATCGTGATTAGATGAGGGTATTCAATTCTAAATTTATTCATGCTATCCACAGAGGCGATTAAATTCAATTACTCAAAAGCAATTTTGAAACGTTGATAGTTCTTTTTTTTGTCATTTTCTCTAATTGTGATTAACCTTATTACGAAATAAAGATACAGTTTTTTCACAAAAAAAATCCGAAGAACTATGCCTATAAATAAGTTTAGTATTCGAATTTTTTCTTATCATTTTTTATGGGTGTAATTCTGTTGGTTCATTGACAATTTTTGCCAGAATGAATATTTTTTTTAATCCAGCGGTGGCTTACCTGGTTGTTTTTCAAAGAGTTAGAACAATGGGGCAAACCCACATTGGAATAAAGGGCAAAAATTGTCAATGAACCATTCTATTTTTCGCATTAATTATTTTAAAAGGTAGTCATCAGGTGAGTTATTCTTCAAATTATTAGTTGAGACACCACTAATTAACGTCAACACTTCACTCATCTGATGACTTTTATTTAAAAACGAAGAATTGAATTACACCCTTTTTTATTCTAATTCAGATTATAGAAATAGGTTGTTTATTTTTATCTAAAGCAACAAAAGTAAATTCTCCTTCAATTGCCTTTGTTCGATGATCAGAATACATTTCTTCGATAAAGATTTCTACTTTCACTTTTAGGCTCGTATTGCCAATATGACAAACTTTTCCTTTTAATTCTACGATTGTACCATGTGGAATTGGTTTTTTAAAATCAATTTTACTACTACTTACCGTAACCATCGGCTTGCGGCTAAACCGAGTTGCTGTAATAAATGCCACTTCATCCATCAAAAACAAAGCAGTACCGCCAAACATTGTATCATAATGATTCGTACTAGTCGGAAAAACAGGTTTGAATACACTTGTTAATGATTTTTGAATACGCTCATTAATCAAAGCTGCTCTATCAGGCTTATTATTCATATCTCAATATTAAAAAAGCCATCAATTTAAAGATTGATGGCTAATGATTAAACGCTACTAATCTATGAAACTCATTTTTATTTTTCGCTTAAAAAACACAAAAATATTTCATTTTTTCGGTTGCTTTCAAGTATCCTAATTCCATACTTTTTTGTAAATCATAACAAGCATCTGCTCTATTAGATTGAAGAATTTGAGCCATGCCTCTGTTAAAATATGCTTCTGCAAAATTATTATCAAGTTCAATCGCTTTATTATAATCCTCAATTGCCCGTGGATAATCATTAATCAACACATAAATATTACCTCTCAACTTATACAATGCAGGGTTTTCATTATCTTTTTTTTGTAAATTAATAGCCTCATCAATGTGTTTCATCGCTCCATTTGGATCTCCCATTAGCTTTTTTGTAATAGCTAAATTTACATGCATTTCGTAGGCTAATTGCTCTTTATCTTCCAATAATTCATAAACATCCAATGCCTCGCTAGGAGCTTCTAACATTTTATGCAAAACTGCTTTATGAAAATATGCTTTCAACATTTTTGGGTCATATGCAAGTGCTTTATTAACTAAATCAATCGCTTCTTCATACTTTTTATCTTGTGTTTTAATAATACTCATATTGTAATAAGAAGACGCATTCCCAGGATTTAATTGGCTGGCTTTTTCAAAATAATCGTAAGCCATTTTCCATTCAAATTGCTGTTTTTTAATAATGCCTAAAAAGTCATAATGCACTGCTTTTTTAAGATTAATCGATAATAAAACAGCTTCTGCCTGCTCTAATTCATTACTTTCTATCCAGTCAATCACTTGAGTAATCAATTCTTTTTCCAATGCTTCATTTACATTTTTTTCATTAATTACAACTGCTTCAAGACTAATTTCCTTGGTGTTCCAAAGGTCTTTATAATAATCAAGAATATAAGTTAAATTAGGCTGAACAACCCATTCTATTGGCTCAAAAGCCAAAATATGTAATCTTCTGAAAGTACCTCCAAAACCATGTAAATCACCTGCATAAGGATTAATAGCATTTGCCATTTGCATATCCTGTTTAGCCTCCATTTCTCTACCTATTCGATATTTTGCAATCGCTCTTTTAACAAAAGCTTCCGCCAGAGTTGGATTTTGAGCAAGTGCATTATCATAAGACATAATTGCATTTTCAAAAAGCCCCCGCTGCATCAAATTATCTCCATTAGCTACAAATTTAAACGCCTGATCTGCAAACATTTGTGGATTAGCAATAGCCGTTCCTTCGTAAAGGCTAATTTGCGTATGACCACTAAAACTAGTAAATAATAAAAAATGAGTGAAAGCCAACATAGTGCAAGTCAATACAAAGACATTATTACAACCTGCCAAAGTCTTTTCGAAAAAAAGACACAAGATTATGGTACAGCTTGGCGAATCCTACGCCTTCCTTCTATTACCGACCAGATTTTCATCAAAGCAAAGAGAATTCGTACTATTCAGGAATTGGGTAAGCAGAAAATCAATGATGATATAAATTCTGAATTTCAAGGGATTATTAATTATTGCATCATGGCTCTCATTCAAATAAATTTACTTGAAGATCAACGTATAGACATTCCTTTGGAAGAATTAAGCTCACTTTATACGCAAGAGGTCAAACAAAGTTTGGAGCTATTCATGCAAAAAAACCATGATTACGGTGAAGCTTGGCGAGATATGC
>CAKZLL010000159.1 GCA_937125475.1 uncultured Saprospiraceae bacterium
CTCCATATTCTAAACCACAAACCTGCGCGACCATCATCGTTAATAAAGCATAAGAAGCAATATTAAAAGGTACGCCCAGAAAAAAATCGGCACTTCGCTGATATAATTGACAAGATAATTTGCCGTTTGCTACATAAAATTGAAACAAACAATGACAAGGCGGTAGCGCCATATGATCAATGTCAGCAGGATTCCAAGCTGAAACGATGTGTCTGCGGCTATTCGGATTATGTTTAATACTGTCAATGACTTTGACGATTTGATCAATCACTCGACCATCAGCTGTTTCCCATTTGCGCCATTGCTTGCCATAAACTGGTCCTAAATCACCATCTTCATCAGCCCATTCGTCCCAAATTCTTACCTTATTTTCTTTAAGGTATTTAATATTAGTATCACCTTTCAAAAACCATAATAATTCATGGATAATTGAGCGTAAATGTAATTTTTTCGTTGTTAAGACAGGAAAACCTTCATTGAGGTCAAACCGAAATTGTCTGCCAAAAAGACTACGCGTTCCTGTTCCTGTTCGATCACCACGGACAACGCCATGATCTTTAATTTCTTGTAATAAATCTAAATAGGCTTTCATAAAAATAGATGAAAAGTGAAATTATGATAATAACTAGTAGGTGTCAGGGGCGAGGAGTGAGGTGTCAGGAAAAAGCTGAAATCTACTAAATATACTATAAAGTAAAAAATAGGTTTTTAAGCCTAGTTTTTACCTGACACCTCGCTCCTCAATCCCTGCAAATTATTTTAAAAAGGAATGTCTTCGTCATTCATTCGAGAACCGAGCGTGATAATATTATTATTCGTTGGATTTTGATCTGCACCATCCTCTAAAAATCCGCCAAATGTATCATCCTCTAAATCTGTAAATTTGGCATACTCACTGACGAATTTTAATTTGACCGTATCTGTCGCACCATTACGGTGTTTAGCAACGATGATTTCACCAACGCCTTTCAAAGGATTACCTTCTTCATCTTCCATGATTTGATAATATTCAGGGCGATAAATAAAGGAAACAATATCCGCATCCTGCTCAATTGCTCCAGATTCCCTCAAATCTGATAACTGTGGTCGTTTCGCGCCTCCACGCGTTTCCACAGCACGACTTAGCTGAGAAAGTGCGATTACAGGAACACTTAATTCTTTCGCCAATCCTTTTAAGGAACGTGAAATCATTGAGATCTCTTGCTCTCGATTACCTTTTCCTTCTGCACCACCACCAGTCATCAACTGCAAATAATCAATGATAATCATTTGAATATCATGCTGCATTTTTAAACGACGGCATTTTGCACGTAATTCAAAAATATTAATACCAGGTGTATCGTCAATGAAAATTTTCATATCGCTCATCTTCTCGATACTCGTATGAAGCTGTTGCCATTCGTAATCTTCGAGTTTTCCACTTCTCAATTTAGAACCAGAAATTTCTGCCTCTAAAGAAATCAAACGCTGAACGAGCTGCAAATTGGACATCTCTAATGAGAAAAATGCCACTGCTTTGCCGAAACCTAAAGAAGCATTTCTAGCCAAAGCAAGTGTAAAACTTGTTTTACCCATACCAGGACGAGCTGCCACAATAATTAAATCGGATGGTTGCCAGCCTGAAGTCAAGCGATCCAAAGCAGTAAAACCAGTAGGAACACCAGTCAAACCATCTTCTTTTTTAGACATTTCTTCGAGTTGCTTCACTGCTTTACTCAAAAGAGTATTCATGCCTTCGTAAGTCCGACTAAGATTTTGTTCTGTAATTTGGAAAAGCCCTTGTTCGGCTTTATCTAACAGATCAAAAACATCGGTTGTATCTTCATAAGCATCGCGGATGACATCAGTAGAAACACGGATTAATTCCCTTTGAATATGTTTTTGAGCAATAATGCGTGCATGATATTCGATATTGGCAGAAGATGCCACGCGATTGGTTAATTCAACTAAATAATATGGCCCCCCGATTTTTTCAAGCTCTCCTTGTTTTTTTACTTGCTCAGTAACAGTCAATAAATCAACAGGTTGTGATTTTTCAAAAAGCGCAAGCATGGCTTTATAAATAGCTTGATGTGCTTCTGTATAAAAACTTTCTGCTCGAATAATATCAATGACTATAGACAACGCGTCTTTATCCAACATCAAAGCACCTAGAACGGCTTCTTCTAATGGAATTGCTTGAGGTTGTAATTTACCAAACACATAGTTGGATAAATCTTCTCCTCTTTTGTTATTTTTTTTGTTAAATTTCTTTTTTATATCTAGCTGATCTGCCATTGCTTATTTTTATAGACGATTAATAGTCGTTTTAGGGTTAAATAATGATATTAGTGATTGATAATGTTGTTTTCATAAATTGAGTGCCTACAAAAATAACTTTAATTATTGCTTTCTCCTAATATTGATGAAAATGACAATGTGAGTAAGTCGTAAATCAAATGTTGAAAAGCCACCTAGAAATGTGGATAACTTTAGTATTGTACTTAATTGTTTATTTCTCTAGTTATAGAATGAAATGAAGAAATGTATTACTTTCTTATTTATATGATTTTTATTTTGATCATATAATGAATGCTAGGAGGAGGAAGAATTGTTTTGAAGGTTTCTTTTTTTTAATAAAATGAGTAGGAAACGATATGGTTTTAGTCTTATGCATTGATACTAGGGCTTTTTTATATTAAAAGAAAAAGAGCATTTTACATATTTTAT
>CAKZLL010000160.1 GCA_937125475.1 uncultured Saprospiraceae bacterium
AAGGAGGCTATTCAAGTATTGGCGTGTGCTTATTCAGTTGGAAACATGGGCAAGTCGCCAAGCTAAGGATGATAACTTTAAGTTCTTTATTACTACTGAGGATTTTCACTTAGTAAATACAGTTAGAAGGCTTAATCAACAGCGTATTCAAGCCAAAAAAGGCGGTCAGGAAATTGACCATATGATTCGAAGTCAAACGTTTTTAGATAAATTGACTGGCGAATGGCAAGTTAACAATAAAGAATTGACCTTAATTTTGAATAAGAAGACAACTACTTTCATTATCAAAAAATGGAATAATAATCAATTAATTTTAAAACAAAAAGAATCGGATTATGAAGTTACTTTGATCCCCAACAATAATAATTAACACTCAAAACACTTCTAATTCCTATTATAATAATTTTTTCCAACGAAAGTTATCTCAATTACTTTGGATGGAATGGTAGTGAAATGCTTGCAATTGATATTCAAGTTACTTTAGGTATTCTTTTCTTTATACTGGAATACATTTTTTATAAAAAAGGTAAAAGGCATAGAAACCCTTATCTTATAATAGGTTTTATTAGTTCAATTATACGTTTACCTAAATATATCAATGCGCAAGACATTTGGACACCTGAGGCTATTTATTGGTGCTTTGCGGGGATAATGTTTTTTTTATATAGTTTCATTTATAAAAAAGAACCTATTCCTAAAAAACCACAGTATTATTTTTAGGAATATGTAGGGCAAAGGCATGCCTTTGCCCTACACCCTACCCCAATAAATTTTAATAAAAAAAGGTTCAACAACCGCTAAATTTCAGCAATTGTTGAACCTTTTTTATAACTAGATAAATCAATTTTTTCTTAGAAAGTAGGACAATACATTCCCAAACGTCTAGCTGCTGGCTGAGTATAAGACAATGAAATTTCAAATGCACCACGACCATCATTAGCCGTTGATAAACCCGAAACCGTTACATCATAACTCATTCCTAATGACCATCTATCCCACTCTAAAGCTGTTACGATAGATAATGCATCAGAACCAATACTATTCACACCATTCACTAATCTTCCCATCATTCCTGCACGAAGTGCCACATCTCTAAAGTCGCGCGTAGTGAAACGAACCGTCGCACCAAAATCAGCTTCATAAGATTGACCTTGTGTCATAAAACGAACAACAGGCAATAAACTAATATCTCTAGTCAAAGGTAATTCACCTCCACCATGAATGATAAAAGTACTATACATTGTTTCGCTCATACTCGATAAAAATGAAATATTCGGCTGATTTATATGATGAATTGAACCGCCTCCATAAACACTTTTCTTTTTGTCTAGTACTGCATACCAAAGCAAACCAACATTAATATCTGGATAGAAATTAAAGTTCGTTCCTAAATCTTCTCCATTGTCAATACCTGCATTATATCCCGTACCATCAAATTGAGTACTAAATCTCAAAGATGCCCAGTTAATGGAATTTTGAGCCACACCAATTTGCGCACCTGCAATTAAATATTGAACATTTCTATAGCCACGTCCTCCAGACAATTGTTTCATATAAGAAGCACTCAATTGTACTTTATTCATACTCAAACGAGCATCACCCGCTTCATCTGTCATGATAGAAAGTCCTAATGAAAAGAAATCTTTTTTCAAGGCATAAAAGCGATAATCAAAGCTCGCTCCAAAAGTACGGAAAGGTACTTGCCCTAAAAGACTACTCCATTGATCTCGATAATTTAATGATAAACGAGATTGACCTTTATGTAAACCCGTCATAGCTGGATTGACAAAAGTACCACTTGCATTGATTTGAGAAAAACGAGGATCTTGCGCTTCTGCTGATGTAGCGAACAACATCGCTATTACAAGCATCAATAAACTAGGTAATTTGTCAAAAGAACAGTTGTGATTATTATTCATTTCTCGCGTATTTTCAATTGATAATTTTAATGGGTAAAATTAGAAGATTTTATTATGTTGTTATTTTAAAATTGAGATAATCCCATTTCATAATAACTTATAACTCTATCTGTTAAATAAAATTGTCTATCCATTATATTTTGAATAGTAGTATAACGATAAAAATAAAGTTTTCTGATTTCAATGTTAGACATTAATTGTATTCTTTTTTAATCTATCTCTACATTTTGACCAAAAAGTTATTTTTTCGCGCTTTTTTTACATTTTTGGAACGGTTGATCTTTAATCATTGACGATTGACGGCATATAATAGACGGAAATTTAGGTTAAAAAAGCAATATTTTACTACCTCAACCAGCTTTCCGTCTACTATCAAACCAACCATTTATCGTATCAATGTTGTATTTCCAGAATAAGTTAATGTTTCTCCGTCTGTAAATTCGACAACTGCTCGCCAAGCATACACACCGTTATTCATCCGTTTGCCTTTGAAATAACCATTCCAACCTAGATCAGCTTGATTAAGTACCGTATCAGCCGATTCAAAAACCTTTTCGCCCCAGCGATCAAAAATTTGAAATGTAGTTACTTTTGCAGTGCCATCTCCGCCTTGTACGTATAAGTAATCGTTTGTTCCATCATTGTTTGGTGAAAAACCAGTTGCAACATAAACAATGCGATCTTTTTCAACTCTTATGAAAATATCATCTATTGCTTTACAGTCTTTTGCATCTGTAATGGTAAGGAAATAACGTTGTTCAAATTGTAGATTTTCCGTTACAGGAACAGGGCAAGTATAGCAACTCAAGCCCGTATCGCTAGGCATCCAATTATAAAAGTATGGAAGCGTTCCACCTTGAATAGTTGGTACAATTGGTACATTTTCGCCTGCTGGCACGAAAATATCAACCCCTAAATCCACTGTAAATTCATCAGGTTGAATGACTTCAACTCTATCTTGAAGAATACAGCCGCTATTGTCTTGAACAAAAATATCATATTCTCCCGCACTTAAGCCTTGGAAAACATTAGTCGCTAGATAAGTTTGACCATTGATACTATAAGTATAAGGGCCAACTCCTCCTGTAGTTTCTATAGTTACTTTCCCGTCTCTATCTCCATAACAAGTAACTTCATCAATATTATAAGTCGCCGAAATACTTTCTTTGGGTTCTTCGACCTTAATTGAATCTATGATTGTACAATCATTTCCGTCAGTTACAGTAAGCGTGTAAGTTCCTGCAAATAAATTATCAACTACGCTTGTATCTGCATTCCATGCGTTTGCGCTCCATTGAAAACGATACCAAGGCGTACCTCCAGCGACTTTCGCAGCAACAGTTCCCGTTCGATCACCTTTACAAAGTACATCTTGTTTTAAAATTTCTAAACTCATAGGCGATGGCTCGCTAATACTGACGACCAAAGTAGCCGTACAACCAGTAGTATCTGTAATTGTAACATTATAATCACCAATATCTAAATTACTAGCTGTTGGCGTAGTTTGATTATTTGCCGCTGCGCCCCAATCATATTGAAAAGGCGGTGCACCTCCATTCATCAAAATTGTTGCAGCACCATCAGCAGCGCCATTACAAGTTACATTTTGAATATTCGCAGTAGGAATCATCGGTACAGGTTGATTGATTGTAATGCTATTCGTATTCATACAACCATTCGCGTCAGTGACCGTCACATTATAGACTTGACCTCCATCCAGACCATCAATCACATTCGTAAATTCAGGGATAGCTGTACTCCAAACATAACTATATTCTAAATTAGCATCTGGTGTGCCTCCGCTTACAAATATTGTAGCTTGACCATCATTTCCATTATGACAAGTCGCGCCTTGTTGTTGAATAATGGACGTTAATGGACTAGGTTCTTCAATAATAATCGAATCTATTGCAAAACAACCTCGACTATCAGTAACGGTCACAATATAAGTGCCTGCGACTAAACCCGTTGCTATTTTAGTAGTTTGATTATTACTCCAATTATAAGTATATCCTGGAATTCCATAAGTAGGATTAGCCGTTGCAGATCCATTCGCAAAACCAAAACAGGTCGGTTCAACACCTACAATTGCAACTTCAAGCGGTGCAATAGGTTCTTGTAAAAGTATAGAATCAACCGCAACACAATTATTTCCATCTGTAACTGTAACCGTATACATTCCAGCACCTAAACCTAGTGCTGTTGCAGTAGTTTGAGGCGGGTTAGTATTCCAAACATAGGTAAAATTACCTACTCCACCATTCGCAAAAACGGCTGTTGTTCCATCGTTAATACAACCTACATCAGTAGAGGATAACGCTAAAGTCAATGCCGTAGGTTCGGTCAATAAAACACTATCCTCTAAAACACAATCATTCGCATCTGTAACCGTAACTTGTTGCCAACCTTCTTGTAAGTTTGTTGCAGTTGCGGTTGTGTTATTATTATGCCAATCATAAGTGTAATTGCTCGTTCCGCCTGTAATCAGAACTGTTGCAGCTCCGTTATTTCCACCATTACAACTTATATTTGTCGGAGTAAAAGTAGCACTCATTGCCGCAGGTTGTATTAAAGTAATCGAGTTCATCGAAGTACAGCCAAAAGCATCTGTAATTGTTACAAGATGCACACCAATTCCTAAACCTGTGACTATCGAATCGGTTTGCGTTGTTGTATTCCAATGATAAGTATAAGGCGCTGTACCATTCAAAGGTATTGCGGTTGCTGTTCCGTCATTTCCACCATTACAACTCACATTAGAACCTACCATCGTAGAAGTTAATGCCTGTGGCTCATGAATGACTGTACTATTGGAATAGGTACAATTTTTACTATCTGTTACTGTGTATTGATATGTTCCTCCTGCTAAATTAATCGCGGTCATTGTTGTCTGAACGGGTATTGTATTCCAATTATAAGTATAACCTCCATTTCCATTGACTGCGTTAATTGTGCTTGTTCCTGTTGCTGTACCAAAACAAGCGGTTTGAACATTAGTAGTAGTCGCAGACAGTGGCAAAGGTTCAAAAACCGTGATTGTATCCGTTACAGTACAATTATTAATATCCGTTACAGAAACCGTGTATAAACCGCCAGCTATTCCAGTTGGAGAAGCTGTTGTATTTGCAGGTGCAGTATTCCAAAGATAAGAATAACCGCCTAATCCGCCTGAAGCTATTACCGATGCCGAACCGTCCGAATCATTATTACAAGTGACTGGCGTTGAGGTTAATTGTAATGTAATTGCCGTCGGTTCAGTAACTGAAATTGTATCAGTTTGAATACAATTTTGAGCATCAGTGACTGTAATTTCATATAAACCAGCACCAATATTATTAGCGGTCGATGTATTTTGAAGAGGCGTTGAGTTCCATTGATAATTATAAGGCATTGTTCCGCCTATTACTTGTGCTGTTGCTGATCCGCTTGTAGCATCATTACAAAGCGCAGGAGAAGTTAAGAATGTAATTTCGATAGAGTCTGGTTTTTGAACCAAAACACTATCAATCGCTTGACAGCCCACGAAATCCGTGACAGTCATCGAATACATTCCGCCATACAAATTAAACTGTAAATTTCCAGACCTATTATTACTCCAAGCATAAGTA
>CAKZLL010000161.1 GCA_937125475.1 uncultured Saprospiraceae bacterium
TTGTGATGGCATTTACGTGAAAACGTTTGATATAACTGCGTCCCGTTTTTCCATCCGAATAAGCGGCATTATAAGTCGTTCGTTCATCGCCTTTTTTCCAAATGGCGACGTGAATAATATCTTTTCCTACAAATTGTTTATCAGCAATTCGAGTGACTAAAAATTCTCCATTCTTTCTAAACACAATCACATCATCAATATCCGAACAATCGGCTATGAACTCCGCAGTATCGCCCCTTTTGAAACTATGACCAATAAAACCCTCTTTTAAATTAGCATATAATTTACAATTATTTGCCACAACTTGAGCCGCTTCGATTGTATCAAATTTCTTGATTTCCGTTTTCCTTTCTCTACCTTTACCGTATTTTTTTAATAAATTCCTATAATATGCAATAGCATAAGCAGTCAAATTTGCTAAGTTATGATTGATTTTTTCTAATTCTTCTTCCAATGCCTGAATAAGCTCATCTGCTTTGAAAGTATTAAATTTAGAAATTCGTTTAATTTTAATTTCCGTCAAACGAATAATATCGTCTTGGGTAATTGGTCGTTTGAAATGTGAAATATAAGGTTGTAAAGCTGTATCGATTGTCGTCAAAACCTCTTCCCAAGTTTCACATTCTTCGATTTCACGATAAATCCGCTTTTCAATAAATATTTTTTCCAAACTAGCGAAGTGCCATTTTTCTTCGACTTCTGCCTTTTGGATGTCCAATTCCCATTTTAATAAATTACGTGTGCGATCCGTACAGACTTTCAATATTTCCAAAACCGTCAAGAAATGCGGTTTGTCCTCAATAATAACACAAGCATTAGGCGAGATGGAAATTTCACAATTAGTAAAAGCGTACAGCGCATCAATCGTCAATTGTGGAGAAACATCACGCGCCAACTCAATTAATACCTCGACATCTTTAGCCGTATTATCAATGACCTTTTTGATTTTGATCTTGCCTTTATCATTGGCTTTCAAAATACTATCAATCAAAATCGTCGTTGTAATACCGTAAGGTAATTCACGAATAACCAAGCTTTTTTTATCAAATTGCTCAATTTTTGCCCTTACTCTGATCTTTCCGCCTCGTTTTCCATCATTATAATTATCGACATCAATCATTCCGCCCATCGCGAAATCAGGGAAGATTTGAGCTTTCTTACCTTTTAATATGTCAATAGAAGCTTTGATGAGTTCGATAAAATTATGCGGCATAATCTTAGTCGAAAGCCCGACCGCGATTCCTTCCACACCCTGCGCAAGTACTAAAGGAAACTTCATTGGCAATGAAATCGGCTCTTTATTTCGCCCATCATAAGACAATTGCCATTCAGTTGTTTTCGCATTAAAAGCGATTTCTAAAGCAAATTTGGTCAAACGTGCTTCGATATATCTCGCTGCTGCTGCACTATCACCTGTTCGATTATCACCCCAGTTTCCTTGACAATCAACCAATAAATCCTTTTGTCCAATATTGACTAAAGCCCCACCGATTGCAGCATCTCCGTGCGGATGATACTTCATCGTTTGACCGATAATATTAGCTACTTTATGATAACGCCCATCGTCCATTTCTCTCATCGAGTGCATGATCCGTCGTTGAACGGGTTTCAAACCGTCTTCAATTGCAGGGACAGCACGCTCTAAAATGACATAAGAGGCATAATCCAAAAAGTATTCTTTATACATTCCCGAAAGGGTAATGATATGATCTTCGTTTTTATTGATGCTTTCGTTATTCTCCAAATCTGTAAAGTATTTTTACTAATTATACGCATTTCAATTATAAATGCCGTGCAAAAATCGTCAATTAAATCTATTGCACAGCTACTTTAGTGCTGTGGCAATGTAGCGTACAAATCTGGGTTTTAACCCAATATTACTTGAATTTGGGGTTAAAACCCCATTTTTTAGCTTAACTCAACACCGCACTAAAGTAGCGGTGCAATTGAAAATTAATACGACAAGGTTAATTTAAAAACGTATTAATTTTAGCAATCCTTATATGAACTACAAATTTACGCTCTTTTGTAGAACCTTCAAAAATATTAAAAATTTTAAACTTATAAAAACATTTTGTTTGCTTGTTTTTGTTTTTTAATAAAAATAAACAATCTGTTGGTAGGAAAGGGAAGGTTTGAACTAGGATTATTCAGCAAGAAGAATAACAAATAGAAACGTAGATGATGCAATCTTCAGACGCAGACTTACTTAGGTAAATACAATTTTTTTTAGCAAAAATCATTTGATCACATACTTCTCTTCCAATGTATTTAAATCGCTTTTCCAGTCATTTTGATGAATATCTGTGTGGAAATGATTGAGTTTTTCGAGTATAGATAATAAGGTAATGCGCTCAGAAATTGTTAAATCGCCTACGATAATTTTAGCAATTCTCATTAATTGCACTATTGCACCCCCCATAACTCCTTGACCCATAGGTGTTATTTTGAGGCGTTTGGCGCGTTTATCATTTGGATCTGGAAAGCTGACAATCATGCCTTTTTGAGTTAATCGCTTGATAATTTCCATACCTGAGGGGATTTCGGTAATGTTTTTATGAATGAGTTCCGTTTTATTTAAGTCAGTATCGCCAGAAAGCGCAGCAAGAAAACTAAAATCATCAATGCTTTTGATTGGCAAATCTTTGAATGCTTCCTTAATGTAATGTTTGGCATATTTCCACATCATGGCAATCAGAAACGTGATGTGATTTTCAAAACCCATCGTTTGATTGCTCATTTGATCTAATGTTTCATCGCTAAATTTTTGAGGAACAGCGGGTGTTTCCTTTAAACCATTCAATTTTTTATTCAAAAAAAGCGTAAAACCTTCCATAGAAGTATTGGCTTCTTGGCTTTCATATTGATCTAGCTTTGTTAATACCTCTTTTAATAAGTCATATTTCATTTATCCTCGCTTTCCTACAAATTTATGAAAAAAATATTATGTTTTTATAAAACAATTGTAAAATTATAATGTTTACATGATAAATACGATTTAAATTAAAAACAATCCAGGCGGTATAGTCTAACTTAGAAAATCAAATTTTGAAGATGAAAAAAATTATTACTAGTATTTGTACTTTATTCTTGCTTAGTAGCTTTATGATGGCACAAACTGGAATTATTAAAGGACGCGTTTATAATAGCATTAACAATGAACCGATCATGTTTGCTAATGTAACGTTGGATGGAACATCGAAAGGAGCGACGACCGATGTTGAAGGAAATTATGAAATAACAGACTTAGAACCAGGTATTTATAATGTAATTGTTTCCTATATTGGGTTCAAAGATCAAACTGCCTATGAAATTGAAGTAACAAATTCTAAGCCTTATATTGTGGATTTGGCGATGGAAGAGCAATCTGAAAAATTTGAAGAAGTTGTAATTAAGGCTTCTCCTTTTAATAAAAGTGAAGAAAGTCCAGTGTCTTTGAGGTCGATTGGTGTCTCTGAAATTTCTCGAAACCCTGGTGGTGGGCGAGATATTTCAAAAGTAATTCAATCTTTACCTGGAGTGACGACTGCTTCTTCTTTTAGAAATGACTTATTGATTCGAGGTGGTGCGCCAAATGAAAATCGCTTTTATTTGGATGATGTAGAAGTACCAAATATCAATCACTTTGCTACACAGGGCGCGTCGGGTGGACCTGTTGGATTGATCAATGTTGATTTTATTCGAGAAGTAGATTTCTATAGTGGAGCGTTTCCATCGAATAGAGGAAATGCGTTGAGTTCGGTTTTTAATTTTAAGCAAAGAGATGGGCGCGATGATCGTTTAGGGTTTAGAGGAACATTGGGGGCGAGTGATTTGGCATTGACTTTAGAAGGCCCGATTGGTGATAAAACAACCTTTTTATTATCTACTCGTCGATCTTATTTACAGTTTTTATTTAAAATATTAGACTTGCCTTTCTTACCAATTTATAATGATTTTCAAGCAAAAATTAAAGTCAAAATTGATCAAAAAAATGAATTAACTTTCATTGGTTTAGGTGCAATTGATGATTTTGAATTGAATTTGGATGCGAACGAAACAGAGGCGCAGCAATATACTTTAGATAATATTTTGAATAATGAGCAATGGAATTACACGAATGGTTTAGTATATAAGCGTTTTACTGATAAAGGTTATTGGACATTTGTTGCGAGTAGAAATATGCTAAATAATGTAGCATTCAAGCATGAAGATAATGACGAAACTAAGCCATTAACTTTCAACTATAAGTCACAAGAAATTGAAAATAAGCTTCGAGTAGAAAATACCACTCGAATAAATGATTATAAAATCAATTTTGGTGTAAATTATGAATTAGCAAAATATAACAATAGCACTGCTCAACAAATTGCTTTACCTAATGGAACATTGCAAGATGTTAATTTTGCTTCTGAATTTAGTATGAATAAATATGGTCTTTTTGGACAAGTTAGCCGTACTTTAATGCAAGATCGTTTGATTCTTTCGGCTGGTTTTAGAATGGATGGCAATGATTATTCTGATGATATGAGTAATCCATTGCAACAGTTTTCTCCTAGATTTTCAGCATCTTATGCTTTGAATGAAAAATTAGGTTTGAACTTTAATACAGGCATTTATTATCAATTGCCAGCTTATACTGTTTTGGGCTATCAAGAAGATGATGCATTTGTTAATAAAGAAAATAATGTGACTTATATTAGAAATAATCACATCGTTGGTGGGTTAGAGTATAATGTTTCTAAAAGCTCCAAACTTACTTTAGAAGGCTATTTTAAACAATATCAAAATTACCCATTTTTATCAAATGACAGTATTTCTTTGGCTAATTTAGGTAGTGGTTTTGGTGTGATAGGGAATACGGAGGTTACGTCTACAGGGGTAGGGCGTTCGTATGGAATGGAAGTGCTTTATCAGCAAAAATTATACAAAGGATTTTACGGGATTTTAGCTTATACATTGGGTTGGACGGAATTTCAGGATAAGAATGGAGATTATCGCCCTTCTTCATGGGATGCGCGTCATATCGTTTCGGTTACGGCTGGAAAGCGATTTAAAAACAATTGGGAATTTGGTTTCAAATGGCGTTTTCAAACGGGTTTGCCTTATACGCCTGATAGTGATTTATCTTCTTTGGTTCAATTTTGGAACGTTCGTGGAGCAGCATTACCAGATTACAATCGCTTAAACGAATTGCGTAGACCTTTAGTCCATGAATTAGATATTCGAGTAGATAAAAAATGGTCATTTTCAAAATGGAGTTTGAATTTATATTTGGATTTAGAAAATGCTTATGCTTACCAAACTGCAGCAGATGTCACGGTTTTGGATAAAGATGAAAGTGGAAATAGTGTGATTATTAATCCGAATGACCCGTTTGCATTACAACGTTATAGAACAAAAACATTAGATCAAACTAATGGAACATTATTGCCAACCCTTGGTATTATCGTTGAATTTTAAAAAAAGAAAGGTTCATTGACAATTTTTGCCAAAGATAGGAGGCACTTCGAAAGTGCCTCCTATCTAACCTTTGATTTTCAAACAAT
>CAKZLL010000162.1 GCA_937125475.1 uncultured Saprospiraceae bacterium
TATCCAATTAAAACGGCTTTCAATCGCCGAAGTTTTGAAAATGTAATGGATATTATTATTGAAACAGATAAGGAATGGTTGATTATTCAAAATACAAGTTCGAAAGAGAATCGGAAGAAATGGCGCTCAAAAGTGAAGGAGCTTTACGCCTGGTTTTATTTTGCAGAAGAGGCGGTTCGAGCGGATTTTAATATTCCTAAAAATAAGCCTGTTCGCAGTTATTTGAATTTTGTTTTGGGTGGTGGAATGATCGAAATTGAGACGAATGAACAACCACAGCGACAATTGAGTTTAGGCATTTGATAAAAAAAAATCATGTTAGCAACCATCGACAACATACCTTGGAGTAGCTTAAAACACGCTTATGGATTTGCGGATGATGTACCTCAGCAAATTAAAGATTTAGGCAGTCAAGATGATCAAATTCGTGAAAGCGCTTTGTATGAACTTTATGGAAATGTCTATCATCAAGGTACTCGATATGAAGCATCGCCTTATGTTGTTCCTTTTATTTATGAATTGCTACAAAGTGAAAAAGTGGCGAAAAAAGAGGAGTTAATCTATTTTTTAGTTAGTATTGCTTTAGGATCAGCAAGTGAGCTTTTACCTAGTGGAATAAACTCTGAGGAATTTAGGATAGGATTGAAAAATGAATATAACGATCTAACAACTAAAGAGTTAGATAAGTGGAAAGTATATGGGCTTAGTCCTTTGTACATTTTAGATTGTTATGAAGCGGTTAATAAAAACGTGCCTATTTTACAGGAATTGGTGAAAGAAAAGAATGTTTTAATTCAAGATACTGCGATTTACTCGTTGGGTTGGTTTCCAGATTATGCTAAGACTTCTATACCAATTATACGTGATTTTCTTCCTCAACTAGAAGACGAAAATCGTTTAGCTAACGCCTTATTAGCTTTAGGTTTGCTTTATCGAAATTCTAGTTTAGTAATAGATACAGCTCTTTTTGAGCCATATTTACAATCAAAATCTTTATTAGTAAAGAGCATAACTGCGATAAGTCTCGCTTGCAATCCATTAAAAACGGAGATACTTGCCCTATTAATTGAAGGCTTAAATGGCTTTGAACATATTGAAAGTGATCAATATATTTTTCAAGAACATTTGCTATTTAATTATATTAGTCAAACGCTCTTAACATTAGGAAATAATCATAAAATAACGATTATTTCAGCTTTATGTGGAAGATTAAAAACGATTAATCAATATTATTGTACCGAAATTGTAGAAGTATTAAGCATTATAATTAATCGAAATAAATCATTACCAGTGAAAAATATCGCGGTTGATGATTTAGAAAATATAGAGATATTGGCATTAAAAACAATCGCAGCACATGAATGCAATGGAGTAATTCCAGATTGTTTCACAATATTAGGAAACGAAGGCTTTCCAGATTCGCGCGAAGCCCTTTTAGAATATTTGGATCAATCATAATATCTTAAAGAATCGTAATTGAATTTTAGATAGAAACAATGGTCAAGCCTTACGGATTGTTTTTTGTTTTTAGACAAAAAAATAGCTTATTGAGATAATACTCAATAAGCTATTTCTAATTTAATGTTTATATTTTAAAGATTAGATTTCCATTTTGTCAAAAGCTAAGGTTGTTTCTACTAAGGCTTTGGCAGTAGTTTCAACTTTAGAAGATGTGACAAATCTTCTTTCAGGTAATTTATAATTTTTCATTAAAAAATCCTTAATTACCTTAGATCGTTTTGATGCAAGCGTTTCATCAGCTGTATCTTGCCCTATAAGATTAACCACGATAATCGGATACATCTTCATAACATTTGCCATTTGATCGATTTTCATCTTAGCATCATCATTCAATTCTATTTTTCCATCATCGAAAGGAATATTGGGCAAATCAGGGAGCATTTTGATAATCTTAATAACAGCCTGTTTTTCTATTGAAGACCAATTACCATTATTATCACCTTTTTTGATCTCAACCCCTCGAATATCCACAATTGCTCCAAGTGGCGTATTAGGTTGTTTGTCGAGCACATTAGGAACACCATCTCCATCGTCATCGGGAGCTTCTCCTCCTTTTCCTATATCTGCTTTAGCAACAGCATCTTCATCAATTATACCTTGTTTTCCACGTTTTAAAGAGAATTTTTTGCATAACTCTTCGTCATTTTTCAATCTATCCTCGATTGACTTATATCGTTCATTACTATTAATCAAAGTATTCAATTCCTTGAAATTGATATTTTCGATTAAAATAATGCTATGTGTGTTTAATTCTTCAAAGATATACTCGATAGTATAAAGATTAGTGATGTCATCATTATAGATATTGCCATAGATAATATAATCAATACCTTCTTTTTGTAAAAACCGCTTAGTCCCTTCAAAAGTTTCTCCTTTCAACTGCCGCTCATACTTCATTCTTGGAATCACTCTGTATTTATTCTTACAAAGTGTTAATGCTCGCTCAAATTCATTAGCTACATTATTACCTAATATAGAATTATAAGATTTATCATTGTGGAAATCAACGATATAGATGTCCTTTTGCTCTGCAAGAAGCATCATAGGAATGAGAAAAATCAATAAATTTGTTAATATGGTTTTCATACTAGCTCTCTGTTTATTTGTTGAATTATCAACAGGTTAAGCTTCTTTAAATTATAGTTAAATCATATATGAGTAAATATGCATATGATTTTTCTTTGAAAAAAGACCTAACTTGACTGATAAGTGACAAGGTAAAATTGCATTTTGCTAAAAAAAATAACGTAACTAGCCCATTATGGCTCAAAGTAAATCATTGAAATTGAATTGATTATCAATTTCTTATCTTTTTTGAGAAAGAATATTCTTATTTATCTCGTGCTAAATTTTTTACATACAAAAACAAAATATCTGTGTCAAAGATTGTAACAGAATAATATAGTGTGAATAGAAGAAATTTTTGTTCTTAGTGAATTAGTAATAGTTTTGTTTTATTCTTTCTTTTAATTGTTTACAAACTTACACTAACATATTTAATTATTCATTAATTATAAACGATTATTTATACAAAAAAAATGTTAAATTCTATGGAATTAGCAAAATCTAGCCAAATTAATGGAATTATCTTGCTTGTTTTAGGTTTTTGGGGATATTATCTTGCGCCTGACCCGCTATTTTTAATTTTTCCAATTGGAGGTGGAATATTGCTTATACTTAATTTTTTTCTAAAAAAAGGCAATAAAACCCTGCTTTATAGTAGAGAAATAATAACAATGCTTCTATCTTTGTTTTTGCTTTACTATCTTATTTTTTTTACATTTAACTTGGGCTTTACATCTATTTTTAGAATCGTAACGATGCTATTTAGTTGTATTGTAAGCATTGTTATTTTTGTTAAAAAATCAAATAATCGAATAACTTTAGGTAGAGATAAGCGTGCAAAAAAAAGGTAAAGTTTAATCGAATAATATTAAAATTTAGATTCTTATTACTGATTTAATATTTTGCTATGAAAATTATTATTGTAGAAGATGAGCCAGCAGCTGTCCGCCAACTTAAACGCTTAATTCAGCGAATTGAACCTACTGCTGAAATTATAGCTGATTTTGATAGTATTGAAATAGCAGTGGAATGGTTGAAAAATCATTCTTCTCCAGATGTAGCTTTTTTTGATATTCAATTATCGGATGGGTTGAGTTTTGAGATTTTTGAGCAAGTAACCTTGACTTGCCCTATTATTTTTACGACTGCTTTTGATGAGTATGCGCTTCAAGCGTTTAAAGTCAATAGCATAGATTATTTATTAAAACCGCTTAAAAAAGAGGAATTAGCAAGCGCATTAAATAAATTCAAAAGCACTAATAATACTGCTCCAGATTTGCTTGCCTTAGCTCAAATGATGCGGCAACAACTACAACCGACTTCTTCTTACAAAAGCCGTTTTTTAATAAAAAAAGCACAACAATACCTTTCTATAGACACAAAAGATATTGCTTATATTTATTCTGAGGATAAAATTACTTTCCTGCAAACTGCTGATCAACGTCATGCTATTAATTATTCTTTGGATGAGTTGGAACAAAGCCTGTCGCCCGTTTTATTTTTTAGATTGAATAGGAAAATAATAGCGGCTTATCCTGCGATAAAAAAAATTCATACCTATTTTAATGGAAAATTATTGGTCGAACTTCATCCTTCTACCAAAAATCAGGCTATTGTGAGCCGAGATAAAGCAACACCTTTCAAAACATGGTTGGATCAATAAAGTCGTGTTTTGTCTTTTATTATTAAAAAAATTAATATTTAATAGAATACATTAAGACATTTCGCATATTAATAAATAACTTTGCACCATTATTCCGAAAATCGAGACAAATGTAAGGTAAAGGCATGCCTTTGCCCTACAACCAAAACAAATCAACAAACTTCAGGTTTTTTATATTTTTCATCTTTTTAATTCTAATTCATATATTATGAATAAAATATTTTCTACACTTTTAATGGTTTTCTTAATTGCGGGGATAGGGTATAGCCAAACGACGGTTCACCTCCCATCTGTTAAGGACAATACACTTTTTGAAAACGGAACTGGTGCGTTGAGTAATGGTGCTGGACCTTCAATGATAGCTGGAAAAACAAATAGTTCTGCTCTACTTCGACGAGCTTTAGTACAATTTGATGTTTCTACTATTCCTTCTAATGCGACAATTACGTCAGTAAAGCTTAAATTAAAGGTTGTTAAAACCTCTTCAGGGCCCAAAATGGTTGCTGTACATACCGCATTAGCCGATTGG
>CAKZLL010000163.1 GCA_937125475.1 uncultured Saprospiraceae bacterium
TAGAATAGACCAAAACAACTATTCTCTTCAAGATAAATGCTGTTTTAAAAGCTCTGCTCAATTTTGAGTAGGGCTTTTTCTTTGTAGCACAGGCATTCCTGCCTCTGTTTTCCATAAAAAATAGGAACAAAGTAATACTACTTGTTCCTATTTTTTTATTCCTCTCTGGTTTCAATCCTTATTTCTATATCCTCGTTCGTGTGGTCTGGTCATTCTGCCCCCCTCAAACACTTAACTAGTTGATATTGAATAACTAAAGTACTATTAGCGTGTCTGGAAATCTACCCGTTTTCGTACATTAAAGAAATATAGATATATTAAAGAGCTTTTTACAGAGGTAAATCTGTGACATAAATTTAAGCTAAATATCCAAAAAAGCGTAAGAATTCAAAAAATAAAATCAATATTTTGTACTATTTTGATTTTTTCAACAAAAATACACAATAAAATAATTCTTTACTGAATATAATAATTTGAAAATACATGCCGTTTTAGAAGTGCTTAATTGATAAGAAGCAAATTATGAATATATTTTTTTAAGAAGCAATACAAGATCAACGGTTAATTTTTAGAGAGCATCAAGCGGTGAGGTTTTACGAAACTTCACCGTTTTTTATTTATAATAATTGGTTGAGATATTAAGGATCGGATCTCTTCGAGAGATCCGATCCTTAAATATTTATTCGTTATTACTCAATTTCTCGCGCATTCGATCTTGCCAACATTACCTGTATCGCACCTGTAAACATCGACAGCAAAAAAGCGGTAAACACGATCAAAAAGATAGTACCATGATCATAAGGATTGCTCAATTTATCGTTTTGAAGCATATCAATAAATTTGCGTAAAGCAATCGTCGATCGCCATCCCATGAAAAGCATCATTCCGAAAGAAAGCGTCATTCCAGCCCAAAATGACCAACCTGCTCGGCGAATCATAAAGTAGCTCATTCCTAAAGACACTACGCCTATTAAGAAACAAATGACAACTTCTAAGTCAAAACTAAAATCTGCCACAATACAATGTAATGTACCTAATATTAGTAGCAAAATCGAGTAAACGGCTATCAATGCAGCGGTTTTCTGTGTATTCATACTCTTTAAATCCCCTATTAACTCTGAATTATTCTTCACAAATGTAACATTGTTTATAATTTTTCATGCATTTTTTATTAAAAAATCTGATTTTTTTAGACGAATTTACTTTTTTCAATTAAAAAATAGCTTTCAAAACTAAACTTTCATTTTTTATTGAAAGTTGTGAAACAAAATATTTCCTCTCTCGTTTTAATAAGAAAAATCAGAACAAATGCACGAAAAGAAAATAATTATAACAGGAGGAACAGGCTTTTTAGGCTCTTATCTTGCCCCTTATTTTATTAAAAAATGCTATACCATATATATTATATCTCGACAAAAACAACGGAATAACGGCAATATTAAATACCTGACTTGGGACGGAAAGACAATTGGCAAATGGGCTGAGGCATTAGAAAACGCGGAAGTAGTTATTAATTTTGCTGGAAAATCCGTGAATTGCCGATACAATGAGACCAACAAACGGATCATTAAGGAATCACGCGTCAATGCAACTAAAGTCATTGGTCAAGCCATTCTACAAGCTAAAAAACCGCCTAAACTATGGTTAAATGGTGGTTCTGCTACAATTTACCGTTATTCGGAAGATATGGATATGACCGAAAAAGACGGAGAATTAGGCACAGGTTTTTCGGTCGATGTCTGCAAAGCTTGGGAAAAAACGTTTAATCAAATTCAAACACCTAATACACGCAAAATTTTAATGCGTATTTCTATTGTCATTGGCAAACACGGAGGCGTGATGATTCCTTTGAAAAATTTGGCGCGTATCGGATTAGGCGGAACGCAAGGACACGGCAGGCAAAGAGTGAGTTGGCTTCATGTTCATGATTTGGCTAGAATGATTGATTTTTTCATGGCAAACGAGCGCATAACTGGGACGATGAATTGTGTTAGTCCTAATCATGTCTCTAATCGAGATTTTATGAAACAGATCAGAAAGGCTTATCACGCTCCTTTCGGCTTGCCTCAACCTAAATGGATGCTCAAAATGGGTGCAGTCTTGATTAAAACTGAAACGGAATTGATTTTAAAAAGTAGAAAAGTTGTGCCTGATCGCTTGTTGAAAGCTGGATTTGAATTTGATTATCCTACTTTGGATCTGGCATTGCAGGAAATTACTCGTGTTTAATTTATTTTTTTTGATATATTTCGTAGGGCAAAGGCATGCCTTTGCCCTACGAAATACGAAATACGAAATACCCCAATTAATCATCCAAAAACGTCCTAATCAAAACAGGAATAAGGAATAAATCCCCTATCAATGCACTAACCAACGTCACAGAAATTAAAATTCCAACCGTAATACTCGGCGGATGAATAGAAAATAACAAGACTAAAAATCCAAAGAACAGAATAATTGTCGTCAAACAAATTGCTTTTCCTGTTTCCACAAAAGTAATCCTCATAGCTTCTTCAAGAGAATTTCCTTCGGATCGGGCAATTTTATATTTACTCAGAAAATGAATCGTATCATCAACCGCAATTCCAAAAATAATAGCAAAAATAATCGACACACTTGTTTCTAGCTCAATATTAAAATAGCCCAAAAGTGCCGCTCCCACCAAAAGCGGAAAAACATTTGGAACAAGCGAAATAAGCACCATTCTCCAATTTTGAAATAAAACTGCCATCAAAACCCCAATCAAAATAACCGCAACCGCTAAACCATAAATCAAGTCTTTACGGATATACTCTGCGTTTTTGTCTAGCATGAGGCTTGTCCCCGTCTGTTGAGCCGTGATGATCGTCGAGTCTATATTTTCATTAATAAAAACATCCAATTCATCACTTATTCTTTTAATATTATCCGCGCCAATATCTAAAACACTCGACGTAATTCTAGCATATTTTTTGTCTTTACTCACCAAAACATCTAGCGTTTGCGGAGGTAAATTTTTAAGACTTCGCTGATATTTAATAAACCTCGCCTTCGTTTCTGGAAATTTATATTCGTCCACTCGATTGCCATTATGCGCCCGATTGAGGGTTTTATAAAGCGTTGTGATCGAATTTACTTTTTCAATATCTTTATAAGAAGCCATTTTTTCCTCGATCTTCAACATCTCTTTCATGACTTCATAATCATCCGCTTCATGATCTCCATGAATACTCACCGCCATTTCTAACGGTCGAAAACCGACTAACTCCTCTTCAAAATATAAATAATCTGCTGTAATTTTCCGATTGAGTGGCAGATTGGCTTCCAAACGATAATTGGTCGTAATCATGCTTGCGCCAAATAGGCAAATTGCTGCAAAAGCACTTCCGACCAAAGCAATTCGTTTCGGATTATCCTTTGTATATTGATAAAACCAAGTCATAAAACCTTCCCAAAATGCTTGTCCGCGTCCTTGTTTAATAATTTGATCTTCATCAAAATACGATAATAAAGCACTCGTCAACAATAAAACAGTCACATAAGCAATGATCACACCTGCCGCAGCATTAATACCAAAATCGTAAATTGCTGGCGTTTTACTCGTCATTAATGACAGAAAACCGACCGCCGTAGTGAGAGAAGTTAATAATGTTGCTAAACCAATATCTTTAATTGTTACTCGTATCGCGGCTTCCTTGGTCTTGCCATGCCGCAGTTCATCGACGTATTTCGTCAGAAAATGGACAACATCCGAAGTCGCAACAATCGACATCATAACAGGGTAAAGTGCAGATAAAGCCGAAAATTGCCGCCCAAATAAACTCATAACACCAGCAAAAAACAATAAACTCAGACCGATAGAAGTCATTGCAATCGTCACACCGATCATTCGTTGAAAGAGCAAAGAAAGAATAATTGCCGTCAAAATCACCGAAATAATAATCGAAACAGTAAGTTCTCGCACTTGCATTTCAACCAATTCTTTCATAAAATTAGCCCGTCCTAATAAGTGATAATCCTTAAAATCATAGCTTTGCACCATTTCATTTAACTGCGTAACTAACATATTAGCAGTATCTTGCGGTATTTGATTTTCATTTTTAATAAGTAAAACAACCGCTTTTCCATCTTTAGAAATCAAATTATTGACCAATCGAGGATCTTGCAAAATATCTTCTTTATCCTGAGCATAACGACTCGGATCATCCTTGTGTAATACAGGAACGGACATTGCGAAAAAAGGTGGTTTAAGAATCGGATATTTTAAAGTCGTCAAGGATTGAGCGCCTTGAACACCTAGCAAAGTATCCGCACGAAGTGTCAATTCATGGAATTTCGCTAAAAAAGTGCTATCAAAAATATCAGGTTCACTTTCTACGGCAAGCAAAAGGAAATTATCGTCGGCTTCAAAATTTTCTTGAAATTCGAGAAAAAATTCATAGTCTTCGTCTCCATGCGGAAAAAAGTCTTGAAAATCAAAGCTAAACTTTATTTGAGTAAGCACTAAATAAGTACATAAAATAGCAAAAACAGCAAACGAGCTGATAATCGTCGGTCGAATATTACGTTTCATAAATCGAACTAATTGTTTTTATCTTCTAAGTGAGTTCGTAAAAAATAATCTGCCTATACTATGAATTTTAGGTCAGATTTCTATTTTTTCATCCCTAAACTTTAACATTTCTTTAATTCTAAAGTTTTAAAAAATTAGAAGCGCTGCGAATTTCGGACTAAAATTTTAAATTTTGCTGTTAATAATTCTTAAAAGCGATGAAATTCGTTATATTTTTCTGAATTTCGTGCAAAATGAGCTTTGACATCCGTTTTAGGAAGGAGAAAAAAATAAAATATTCATCACATATAAGATGAGGAAATTATTTTCACGAACTTCCTACGTACAGGAAGCATCAATTATTTTTTAATTTAAAACGACTTATAAGTTCATTCAACTTATGCTAAAAACACTCGATAAATATATCATCAAAAGCTTTTTTCCTCCATTAATCATGACGTTTTGTGTCGCGCTTTTCGTGCTTATCATGCAATTCTTTTGGAAATACGTAGATGATATTATTGGTAAAGGATTGGATATTTGGATCATTGGAGAATTGGTATTTTACCTCTCTATGACGCTCGTTCCTATGGCTTTACCTATTGCAATTCTCATTTCGTCGGTCATGGTAATGGGAAATATGGGCGAACGGTATGAATTAGCAAGTATGAAATCTGCTGGTTTGCCGCTGTTGCGAATCATGCGCCCTTTGATTATTGCTTGTATTGGTTTGGGCATGCTTTCTTTCGTTTGTGCGAATTATGTTATTCCGTATTCTAACCTTAAATTTCAGTCTCGACTATACGATATTCGTAAGCAAAAACCTGCACTGAGCTTACAGGCAGGCGTTTTTAATGATGATTTTAAAGGATATACGATTAGAATTGGAAAAAAAGCAAAGGATAATCGAGCAATAAAAGATGTTTTAATTTATGATCAAACGCCTGATCGCCGCCAAGAAAATATTCAGGTTATGGCAAAAGAAGGGCAAATGTACACGACAAAAGATCGGGCTTTCATGATATTAGAACTCTCAGAAGGCAAGCAATATCAAGAAATGAACCCTCAAAGTTCGGCTAATAAAAACTATCCTTTTGTTCGGATGACCTTCAAAAAATGGGAAAAAGTCTTTGATATGAGTGAGTTTAATCTCAATCGAACCGATGAGGAGCTTTTTAGTAGTCATTATCAAATGATGACAGGCGAAGACTTATTACGAGCGATTGACTCTCTTAAAATCAAGCAAATTGATATTAAAGAAACATTAGCCAATAATATCAAGCCGTATTTTAATTTTAAAAGAGGGCTTGATTCCATTTATTCGTATGAAGCGATTGATACAACAGGTTTAGTTTATCAAGATACTAGTCTGATCAAAATTTTGCCAATTGCCAAACGAGAAACCGCGAAACAAAAAGGCATCACGCTTTCTAAACGCATTCGAGAATACGCCTATACTGCTAATGCAGGAATGGAGCGAACCAGCAAAATGATTGCAGAACATTGGATTTGGCTACATCGAAAGATTAGTTTTGCTTTAGCTTGTTGTGTCTTTATTTTCATTGGAGGTCCGATGGGCGCGATTATCCGAAAAGGTGGTTTTGGTTGGCCTATGCTGATTGCCATTTTCTTTTTTATGACCTTTATCGTCTTGTTTATGACAGGAGAGAAACTCGCAAAAGAGCAAGTCGTTGCGCCTTATATTGGTATTTATTTACCGATTTTTGTAATGACACCTATTGGTATTTTTCTGACTTACAAAGCCATGCATGACTCTAAGTTATTCAATGTTGATGTTTATGTTAGTGCTTTTAAACAGTTAATTGCCTTTATCCGAAAACTCTTTGGAAAAGGAAAAAACAGCAAAAAATAAATAATAAAAATAAAAAAGCCTAATTATAAAATGATATAATTAGGCTTTTTTATTTTTATTATTTATTTTTTCTTGTATTTTGCTAATTCTTTACTGCTAGGCTTCACCTTCTTATCTACAATAAACCATTGAATATCAGGACGTAATGCGAGCGTTTCTTTATTTTGAGAAAATCCTACAAATCCAGCATTAAAATGTAACATCGTCATTGCTCCATTATCATTTAACAAGACTTTAGCTCTAGACATTCCGCTTGGTAATACCTCTAAATCCATAACAGATTTCTTTTTTGATTTTTTTCCAATCACCAATGGATTTTGATAATAAGTGACTTTCTTTCCACTTTTCTTTTTGAAATAAGGAAAAAGATTAAAAATCCAGCCTTGAAAATAAGGCTCAGTCCCACACATAATATTTCTCTGATGCACTACAAAAATATCCTTCCAAAACCTTTTATTAACTTTCCCTTGACTAGCTAATTTAAATTCTTTGATCATCGTTTCAAGGTCATCCGACCACCAATCTAAGCCGTATTCTTTGAGTTGTTTAATTCGATTTTCGATAGCAAGCCAATCCTCATAATTGCCTTCGAGTGTAATCGACGGAATACCGCAGGTAATTGACACAGAATAAGTAAAATACGGGCTCATTGCGTCCATAAGCGTCACTTCAAAAGCCGCTTTTTCAACACTTGTCGTCGTAGAAAATTTAGGCGCGACCAACTTCCAAACGTCTTTTTTAGTATTTTTAGCAATAGCTTTTGAAAAATCTGGAAAAATACCTTCCCAAAAAGCTCTTTCTTTAGGATGATAACTCTCTCTTTCTATATCTAAATTCACTTGCCCTTCATGATCAACAAATAAATGACGCAGGTCTTCCGAGTTTTCTTTTACATGTAATGAAAAGCCCTGCGCAATGCAAAGCCAAATCATATCAGGCGAAAGTACTAAAGGGCGATGCCCTGCATAAGATTGATAGACTGCCCCGATT
>CAKZLL010000164.1 GCA_937125475.1 uncultured Saprospiraceae bacterium
GAGCATTTTGCCAACGAAGAGTAGTTTTAAAAGATAATTTAGCTTCATACAAAATTATTTAGAATAAAGTCTAATAAATACACTATAACAAAAGTTATTTAATCATATTAATTTTAATAATAAAATAAGAACAGCGATTTTGATAAAATGTCCTAACTATTTTATCAATGATCCATTCTTAATTATCAAATAATAAAAAGATACCATGACTTTACAAATCAAATCACTAGAGCAATACAATGATGTTTATAAAAGAAGTATCGAAGATCCAGAAGGTTTTTGGGCGGAACAAGGCGAAACCTTTAAATGGCGCAAGAAATGGGATAAAACATTAGAATGGGATTTTAGAAAACCCGATATTAAATGGTTTTTGGGTGGAAAATTAAACATTACAGAGAATTGCTTGGATCGTCATCTCGAAACAAGAGGCGATCAAGTGGCTATTATTTGGGAGCCGAATAATCCAGATGCTCCTGTCAAAAAATATACTTATAAAGAACTACACGCAGAAGTTTGTAAAGCTGCCAATGGCTTAAAAGCAATGGGAATTGGCAAAGGAGACCGCGTTTGTTTTTATATGCCGATGGTTCCTGAATTGGCGATTGGCATATTGGCGTGTGCTAGAGTTGGCGCAATTCATTCGGTTGTTTTTGCAGGATTTTCCGCAACAGCATTAGCAGATCGCATCAAAGATGCGACTTGTAAAGTGGTCATTTGCTCGGATTATAATAATCGTGGTGCAAAAAATATTCCTGTCAAAACCGTCGTAGATGAAGCAATGACCATGGGTTGTGATAGCATTGAAACCGTTTTAGTTCATAGAAATACTGGTGGAGTGGTTGAATGGAATAGCGATTTGGATCAATGGTGGCACGAAGTTATCGACAATCAAAGCACTGATTGCGAAGCAGAAGAAATGGATGCCGAGGATATGTTGTTCATTTTATATACTTCTGGCTCGACTGGAAAACCTAAAGGCGTTGTACATACTTGCGGCGGTTATATGGTTTATACGACTTTTTCTTTTAAGAATGTTTTCCAATATAATGACGGTGATATTTATTGGTGTACTGCTGATATTGGTTGGATTACAGGGCATTCTTACATCGTTTATGGGCCACTTGCGGCTGGAGCTACGACGATTATGTTTGAAGGTATTCCGACTTACCCTGATGCTGGACGCTTCTGGCAAGTTTGCGAAAAGCATAAAGTCAATCAATTCTACACCGCTCCTACCGCCATTCGTGCCTTGATGGCAAAAGGCGATCAATACGTCGAAGGTCATGATTTGAGTGATCTAAAGACCTTAGGATCAGTTGGTGAACCGATCAATGAGGAAGCTTGGAGTTGGTATAATAAAAAAATTGGAAAAGGTAATTGTCCAATTGTAGATACTTGGTGGCAAACTGAAACAGGTGGTATTTTGATTACGCCTTTACCAAATATTACAGACACAAAACCTTGTTATGCCTCTTATCCGATGCCAGGAATTCAGCCTGTTTTGTTGGATAGCGATGGAAATCTTGTGGAAGGAAATAATGTGGAAGGGCTTTTAGCGGTCAAATTCCCTTGGCCTTCAATGCTTCGCACGACTTATGGCGATCATCAACGCTGTAAAAACACCTATTTCGCAATGTTTGACAATCACTATTTCACAGGTGATGGCGCACGAAGAGATGAAGACGGGCGTTATAGAATTATTGGTCGAGTCGATGATGTGATCAATGTTTCTGGTCATAGAATGGGAACTGCCGAGGTTGAAAATGCAATTAATGAGCATCCCAATGTCGTAGAATCCGCCGTAGTAGGTTATCCGCATGATATCAAAGGACAAGGCATTTACGCTTATGTTATTATAAATCAAGTGGTTGAAGATGTTGATGCTTTCCGCAAAGAAGTGATCAAAGTAGTTCGGAGAGAAATCGGACCGATTGCTAAACCTGATATAATTCAGATTGTTTCTGGTTTACCTAAAACTCGTTCTGGAAAAATTATGAGACGTATTTTAAGAAAAGTTGCGTCTAGTGATACCTCTAATTTGGGTGACGTTTCTACTTTACTCAATCCAGAGGTAGTTCAAGAAATTATTGATAATGCATTAGTTTAGGGAGCGTGCAAAAAATAATCTGTTTTAAATGAAATAAGAGTGATAATACTAAATCACATTAATGATGGTAAAATTTATCCTTTTTCTTCGATACTTAATGTAATACGCATTTCAATTGAGGAGGACGTATAACTTCTAAACATAGACAGGTATAAGATATTGGCTAAACGTACTAATTATCATGAGAAGTTTTAGCTCAAATTGTGAGATCTAGGCAAACTTAAACTGTTCTAGATCTTTTTTATTTTATTTGTTACTGTTCAACAAGCTAAATAATACGCAGATGATATAGCCTTCGAATGCAGGTTTACTCAGATAAATTACAACCTAATCAGCGTTTATATACGAATTGCGAAGCAATCAGTGTCATCTGTATTTTTACCCTACTATTTTGCTTAGGCAAAATAGTAGGGTAAAAACTTTTATTTAAAAAATAGGTTCATTGACAATTTTTGCCAGAATGAATATTTTTTTAATCCAGCGGTGGCTTGCCCCGTTGTTTTTCAAAGAGTTAGAACAATGGGGCAAGCCACCGCTAGATTAAAAGGCAAAAATTGTCAATGAACCAATCTTTATTTTGAATTTATACTTCGTTGAAAATACTCGATAGCACTAAGCTATATCTGCATTTTTCGCCTCTTCTAAACTCAAAATAAATAATTTTATTTATACGTCATCCTCAATTGAAATGCGTATAAGTATCAAGAAGAAGGATAAATTCTACCATAATTAATATGACTTTTGAATATGGACTGGTATTATACAACATCTTTAATTGAAATGAGTGTTACATCAAAACACCATTAACTGCCTGTACAGGAGCAGGTAATTCTGTCTCACCTAACATTTCACGCAAGTCAATTTCAATTACTCGACAAAGCGAATACATCGGAATATCATTACCCAAACCTTCAAATGGATTTTCAGAATAATCGCCCACTAATTCCATCATTAGATAAACCCATGAAACTAAAATAGTAAAAGGAATAGAAAACCAAATACCAAAACTCCCCAGCCCAAGTTGAGCAAATTCATTGACCATTCCAAAAGGTAATAAAAAAATAAAAATCGCTACAAAAATAAAGCTCATTCCTCCATATTGGCGCGGAAGCGGAAACTTTTTGATGCGTTCACATTTTCCTTGATGCACATAAAAATCATACAAAACCTTTTGTAACTCCATGTGTCTAAAATTATCAATTATTCCTCTTTGGTGCAATTCTTTCAAATCTTGCGATTGTTGATCGATGATTTGAGTAGCAGTGTTTTTATAATTAGCAAGGCGATCATGCTCATCTTTAGGCAAGAAAAAAGCCAGATGACGTTCTGTAATATCATCCTCCAATAGCCCAATACCGATATTATTCATCTTTCGTTTGGTACAACGAGCGGCATGTTTTCCTTGGCTAATATGTTCCCAAGGTGTAGGAATTAATAATTGACTTCTCAAAGCATACAACCAGCCAATATGACGATAAATCAATTTTTTCCTAATCTCGAATAAAGCCTCTTCACTGACTTTATCTTCTGTGTTATGGTTAGTTACAAAACTTTTCGCAATGCTGCCCCAAGCTCGACTACTATTGATAATCGCGCCCCAAATTTTGCGTGCTTCCCAAAGTCGATCGTAAGCTTGATTGTTTTTAAAACCAACATAAAACGCAACGGCAGTACCAATAACAGATAAAGGCAACCAAGGAATAGCGAGCCAGGTCCAGCCTGTAAAACGATAAATAACTGTGACTAAAACTGACCAAGCAGTCAGCCAAATTAAATGCTGACCACTAAATTTTAAAATGCCTGTAAGGCCAAGATTTTTCTGTATAAACATAGGAAGAAGATAGTTTTATATGCGACATATTTAATTGAAATGTATATTAGTTATAATATGAGCGATTGAATACCTCAAATTACCAAAAGTCTAAGATATAAAATTTTTATTGGAGACACATTAAATATCATTTTGATTTTTTAATAAAAAAAGGCCTATGAAAATAAATTCCATAGGTCTTAAAATCTAACTTAATTATTGAAAACTAGTGAAATGTCTCGCCCTTCGCTGCCATTCTAACTAAACTAGCCGCAGGCGTGAAGCGTTCATTATATTTACTTACTAAATCATTCATAATATTAACTACATTTTGAATACCTAATGCATCCATATATCGGAATGGTCCACCAGTGAATGGCAAAAATCCAATACCAAAGACAGCACCCAAATCGCCATCTGTCGGAGTAGCAATAATACCTTCTTCCAAACATAAAACGGCTTCATTAAGCATTAACATTAATGCGCGATTTTGAATTTCCTCCAATGATAATTCTTTCTTGCCATTTCCTTTGAAATACTGATAAGCACTTGGATCAACACCTTGTTTTTTACCTTTAGCAGTATAGCTGAAAAAGCCTTTTTTGTTCTTGCGCCCTTTGCGCCCATCATTATGCATCGCAATAATCGCCTCACAAACTACGATTCCCGAACGACCTTCTACAATTCGTTTAGAACTTTCGGTAACGTGTGCACCAATGTCCAAACCAACTTCGTCCATTAAAGTCAATGGTCCAACTGGAAAACCTTTTTTCTTTAAAGCTCGATCAACTGCATCAATGGCAATACCTTCTTCTAGCATCGTTAAACTTTCGTTTGAATAAGGTGCTAAAATCCGATTAACATAAAAACCTGGTCCATCTTGCACTACAATACAAGTTTTTCCTTGCTTCAATCCCATATCGTAACATGCTGCAATGACTTCTTCGGAAGTGAAATCAGTCTTAACGATTTCGAGCAAAGGCATTTTGGGAACAGGTGAAAAATAGTGCATTCCGATAACTTGTTCTGGCTTTTGAGCGTATTGAGCCATTTCAGTAACGGAAAGCGAAGACGTGTTTGTAGCAATAATCACATCGTCTTTACAATGTTTTTCAATATCACTAATGATCCGTTTTTTCAAAGACATTTCCTCTAACACCGCTTCAATCACAATATCTAATTGATCAAAATTGTTGTAAGTCAATTGTCCATTTACATTACCAATTTGTTGTTCGCTTTGTACTTTGGTAATATTTTTACGCTTGAATTTTTTATTAATGCTTTTCCAAATTTGCTTGTAAGCACTAGCTAACATATCAGGTTTAATGTCTTTTAATAACACATTAATACCCTTTGTCGCACTCACTTGCGCAATTCCAGCACCCATAAATCCTGCACCAATCATTCCCAATGAAGTCAGTTTTTTGCCTTTACCGTAGGGGTTTTTCTTATTGTCAGTTGACGCAAAAAAGATAGACCGTAATGCCGCACTTTCAGACGTTAATAACAAATTTTCAAACAATTCAACCTCCTTAGCATAACCCGCTTTTAAGCCTTTAGTCATGCCCGTTTCGACACAATCAAGAATAGCAGGAATAGCAGGATAATTGCCTTGTGATTGCTTCAAAGCCATTTTTTTAGCTTGACTAAACAATATACCGCGCCCTAAAGAACCTTCTAGAAATCGCTCCATCATCGAGCGTTTACGCTTTCTGATGATAGGCTTTTTTAATAGTTTTTTAGCCATTTGCAAACCAACAGAAAGTAATTTACCTTCATCCGTTACTTCATCAACTAAGCCCCATTTTTTAGCCCGATGCGCATAAATATTTTTGCCTGTAAGCATCATATCCAATGCTTTCTGAATACCAATCAATCGAGGCAAACGCTGTGTTCCTCCGCCTCCAGGCAAAATCCCGATTTGCACTTCTGGCAAACCGATCTTTGTACGAGGCGAATTACTAGCGACACGAGCATGACAAGCTAAAGCTAATTCTGTGCCTAGCCCGACACAAGAGCCATTAATAGCCGCGACGAAAGGTTTTTTAGAATATTGAATTTTGTCCAATGCTTCGTGTCCTTTCTTTTGATAAGGCTGGAAATCACCTTTTTTCTCTATTTCAAATGATTTGATATCTGCGCCAGCCATAAAATCAGGCTTACGACTAATCAAAACCACGGCTTTAATGCGATCATCATTTTCGATCAGTGGCATCAAAGTTTCAAATAAAGCAATAACAGGAGGAGAAACAATATTCATTTTCTCCAATTTATTGTCGATCCAACAAATTCCTATATCGCCTTGTATTTCTATTTGTATAAATTCTTCTAGTTGCATTGATTTTTTAATTGATTGCTTTTATAAAAAATAACCTTCTCAACATTTAATTAATAATAACTATATGTAAGTAATGGCTATTAATTCCCCTCCTTTGGAGAGGCTAGAGGAGGTTCAACCTCCAATTGTCTCACTATTTCAAGTTTCACTTTCTCAATATCATAAAGTACCTCTTCGTTTCTAAACCGAATAACTCTAAAATCGTTTTTATTAAGAAATTGAGTTCGTTCATTATCATATTCTTTTTGGAAATTGTGAATTCTACCATCTACCTCTATAATTAATCTAGCCTTAATACACACAAAATCAACAATGAAAACATCAATGATATGTTGTCTTCTGAATTTAAAACCGCCTAATTGTTTATTACGAATAACTTCCCATAATCTTTTTTCGGCAAGTGTTGGATTTCTTCGTAATTCCATTTGATATGTCCTTGAAATATGGTAAAACCTAGGGTTTGCTGTATTCCAAGTATTGGCGATGTTTTCGTTAGTCATTTTTTGATGTTTTTGTTACGGTTTAACCTCCCCCGACCCCTCCAAAGGAGGGGAGTTATAGCCGTTAGGCTAAGTATAAAGTGTGTTGTTAGTAATGAAAATTAAATAAATAGTGGCATTTTCCTTTCACTCTTATAGTACTTGAATTATGTTGATTAGTTATAATATTTTTTCCTTAGTTTAACGGCTATAAATCCCCCTTCTTTGGAGGGGCTAGGGGAGGTTAAAAACCTAAAAAAGAACTAAGTTCTAAGATCATTTTACCTTTTTATCACACCCGCTTAATCAACATCGCATGACCATGCGCCCCTGCCGCACAAGCTGCTAAAATACCATAAGTACCATTTTCTTTTTGCAAACGATTGGTAGTTGTTGTGACTAATCTTCCGCCTGTTGCGCCAAAAGGATGACCGATTGAGAGCGAACCGCCCCAAAGATTGAACTTATCCATAGGCACTTCACCGACTGCCTTATCTCTTCCTAAATTAGCTTTCGCAAAATCATCAGAAGCTAAGGCTTTAAGATTAGAAAGAATTTGACCAGCAAAAGCCTCATGAAATTCAATAACATCAATATCATCGAAAGTCATATTTTGGCGCTCCAATAATTTGGAAACGGCATAAGTTGGGCCTAAAAGCAATTCATCTTCCAAACGCTGACCTGTGAACACGAAGTCAACGACTTCCGCTTTAGGAATAAAGCCTAATTCTTTCGCTTTTTCTTCTGACATTAACAAAACAGCAGAACCGCCATCCGTCAAAAAAGAAGAATTAGCCGCAGTCAATGTACCAAATTTTCTATCAAAAGCAGGACGCAAACGAGCGACTTTTTCAAGTGTCGATTTGCCTCGAATACCATTATCACGATTGATTGCTTTGAATTTTGGTGGAATATTGACTTCTACAATCTCAGCAGGCAAATGCCCAGCTTCGTGCGCTTTGTGTGCCAATTGATGCGAACGAACCGCAAATTTATCTTGATCTTCACGGGCAATTTGAAAACGAGCGGCCATAATATCACAATCTTTTCCCATTACTCGGTCGGTTGTGTATTCTGCAACAGCAGGGCGTTCAGGTACAAAATCCGCAAAACGCAAAGAAGTCAAAAACTTCAAATTATCGCCCATTGTTTTGATTTTCTGAGCCATAAATAATTTTTTGCGCATTTTACGTCTAAACTGAATCGGGGAATCAGAAGTATGATCAATACCTCCTGCAACTACAACATCAGCTTGCCCAGTCATGATTTCTAAACAAGCGTCAGCAATCGCCCGATTGGCAGAAATACAAGCTTGCGAAACCGTTCGACAAGGCGTTGTATTCGGAACGCCAGCCATTAAAGCCGCTTCACGCGCTACATTAGGCGTTTTTACATTAGAAATCACATTGCCCATAATCACCGAATCGATGGTTTTAGGATCAATGCCCGTTTTATTTAACAATCCCTTGATGGCAAAACCACCGAGTTGATAGGACATCAAGTCCATATAATCTGTCCCAGAACGAAGAAAAGGCGTTCTAGCACCATCTATAATGACTACTTTTTTCATGATAATATATTATGTAATACAGCAATTTCTAGCTGGATCATTTTTAGTTTAAATTGTTTAACCCAATGTTTTAGAAATGTATTGTGCAACATTTCTACGCAATGCCTTTGGATTAATATCATAAGGTTTTAACATCAATCGGATTACTCTAGAATAATTTCTCTTAGTGCGCCCTGTTTCAAAACTTGCAATCGCTTCAAGTGCTGCTTTCCTTGCTTTTTCTACGGCTTCATAGAAATACAATTGCACCATTTCTTGTTCGATTTTCAATTTTTGAGGATCGTATCCTTTGTGTGTTTCGAGTTTTTTTATTTTTAATAATGCACTTTCACAAATAAAAATCTCTTGAAGAATTGTTGCTAAGTTTAAGATAATCTCTTGTTCTTCAACGAGTTGTTTTTTTAACTTTTTGCCAGCCATCCCAGAAATGAACAAAAAGCTATTTCTTAAACCATTCACAATACGCTCTTGCTCGGCATAGCCAGACTTAGAGCGGAATGGATTGAGTTGAGACACTAAGAAACTAGGTATTTTTTTACCTGCTTTGACAAGATCGATTTCTTTGGTTTTGCCTAAAGCACGTTTGAGCAATTCTCCAACACAAAGCATGCTGTTGATTTCGTTTGTACCTTCATAAATTCTAGTAATCCGTCCATCGCGCAAGCCCATTCCTAAGCCAGTTTCGGCAGAATAGCCCATTCCTCCGTGCATTTGAATAGCTTCGTCGGCAGCATACCAGACCAAATCTGAACCTTTCACTTTAATGATTGCTGCTTCTATTGCAAATTCTCGAATGGCATTTATTTTAGCTTCATTTTCAGAAAAACCAGCCGATTTGAGTTCTAATTCTTTGCGATCAATCAAATCTGCAATACGAAAACAAGCCGCTTCATTAGCAAAAATTTGCATAGCAATATGACCAATTTTGTATTGAATTGCACCAAATTCAGCAATAGATTTACCGAATTGTTTGCGACTATTTGTATATTTTACGGCTTTTTCTAAGGCACTCAACGAACCGCCTACACCGCCAGAACCAGCTTTGATGCGCCCGCCATTCAAAATATTTAACGCCATTTTGAAACCACCTTCGCGTTCGCCTAATAAGTTTTCAACTGGAACTTTACAATTATCAAAAAAGATTTGAACGGTTGAAGAACCTTTAATACCTAGCTTTTTCTCTTCTGCACCTACTGAAAAACCTTCATAATTACGCTCAACTATGAATGCAGATAATTTTTTATCATTATCAATTTTAGCAAAAACGATATAAACATCTGCAAAACCACCATTGGTAATCCAGATTTTTTGACCATTAATTAAGTAGTTTTTTCCATCAGGACTAAGTTTCGCTTTGGTTTTTCCTGCATTGGCATCCGAACCAGCATTAGGTTCAGTCAAAGCATATGAGGCAACATATTCGGCGGTCGCAATTTTAGGTAAGTATTTGTGTTTTTGTGCTTCATTACCATAATATACAATAGGTAAACAGCCAATAGAAGTTTGCGCACCTAAAGTTGTAGCAAATGAAAACCCGTAAGATAAATTATAGGAAATCAGTGTATTGGTTTTGAAATTTAAGCCCATTCCTCCATACTCTTCTGGAATACTCACACCGCATAAACCCAAATTTCCCGCTCTTTTTAAGATAGCCAGCATCTCAGCTTTATCGGCTTTATTAGTGATTAACAATTCTCTGCCGCGCTTAAAGAATGGCTCTTGGATCTCTTTTATACAAAAATCCTTGACCATTTGCCCCATCATTTGCTCATCTTCTTCAAATTCTTCAGAGATGAATAATTCCGACGAAGGCGTATCGCCAACTAGAAAATAACCACCCTTAACGCGTGGATTTGGTGTAATAGGTTCATTGTTGTTCGGTTGTTTTTCTGCCGACTCTATTTTTTCTTCAAAAAGTACATCTTCCATAGTTGTAAAAATAGTTGATTGTTATTATTGTGTAATTCTTATGTGTAATTTCTATTATTGTTCGATTAAAGTCAATTTTTCCGTTTGATATGCTTTGGTGAGATAAGGATAAACCAAGTGAGAAATCACTTGTAATATTTTTTCAATATCGGGTTTTGTATCGCCTAAAATTGCCTGTCGGACAAACCAAAAATGAAGTGTTTGCCAAATTAATTCTGCTAAAGTTGCATAAATTCCAGCGGTAGGTTCAGGTATTAAAACGCCTTTTCCGACCTGCATATAAAGAATATTGATAACAATATTAATTTCTTCTTTGACTTGTTTTTGGTGCTTTTCGCCAATTTCTGGATAGGCTCGAATGATGTCCAAAGTATCTTGAAAGAAAAAACGAAATTGTAGCATATATTGAAAATAAACTTTCGCAACATTGGCCTCTTCTCCTTTTTTTTGAAAAATTCGATCCGAAATATAAATTTCTTCTAGCGTTTTTATCATGTACCGATAAATGGAATTCATGAGTAATTCCTTCGTTTTGTAATGATATGTAACGCTGCCAACACTAATATTTAGGTCTTTTGAAATGTCGCGTAATCGAACTTCAAAGAAACCTCGAAGGTTAAAAAGCTTGATGGCGGTCTGTATAATTTGTTCTTTCATTGAGTTTTAAATAAATATAATCATTGGTTTGTTTAGTAAATGTATAAAAATAATTTCAAATGACTGTACAGTTGTACAATAATATTCCTGTTTTGTTTATTTTTTTGAAATAAAAAATCATTATTTTATTGAAAAACTAATAAAGAAATGGTTTTTATATAATAGGAAATAGGTTATTTTTGGTTTAATATTTTTTTGATAAAACTCAAACTAACTCTAAACTCATTTAAATAAAAAGGTTCATTGACAATTTTTGCCAGAATGAATATTTTTTTAGTCCAGCGGTGGCTTGCCCCGTTGTTTTTTAAGAAGTTAGAGCAACGGGGCAAGCCCACATTGGACTTAAAGACAAAAATTATCAATGAACCAATAAAAAGATATAATGTCAATTTATACTGATCAGCTTAACCGTATTATTAAACTGCCTCAAATCCCCAAAAGAATTATTTCTTTAGTGCCTTCTCAAACCGAGTTACTGCATTATTTAGGGCTAGAAGAAGAAGTGATTGGTATTACTAAATTTTGTGTTCATCCCGAAAGCTGGTTTCGTGCTAAAAACCGAATTGGAGGGACAAAACAATATGATTTTAATAAAATAGAAGCATTAAAACCCGATTTGATTATTGGTAATAAAGAAGAAAATGATCAAACTCAAATTAATCAATTAGCTTCGAAATATCCCGTCTGGATGAGTGATGTCTTGACTTTAGAGGATTCGTTTGATATGATTTTGAAAATAGGTGATTTGGTTGATCGGTCGGAAAAAGCACAAGAATTAGTTACCGATTTAAGGAATGCTTTCGCAAAATTGGAAATTAGACGGACGCAAAAAGCAGCTTATTTTATTTGGCGAAAGCCGTATATGATTGCTGCGAATGATACATTTATTAACGAAATGATGCGCATTGCAGGTTTTGAAAATGTGTTTGCCAACAAAAAACGCTATCCAGAAATCACTTTAACTGAATTATCTGAAACTCAACCCGAAATTATTTTGTTGTCCTCAGAGCCATATCCATTTCAAGAAAAGCATTTTGAAGAATTTAAAAAAGCTTGTCCGAATGCTACAATTTTGTTGATTGATGGAGAGTTATTTTCATGGTATGGGAATCGCTTGTTGAAATCGGCAGCGCATTTTTTAGTTCAAAAATATTAAAAACAACATCCAATGAACCTTTTATTTGAAGTACATATAACAACAAAAACATTGATAGAAACCGAAATTCCAGCATTTGAACAATTCTGTATTTCCATCAATGCAAAGCCAATTATTATTGAATTATCGAAAGGCGCAACGGCTCAACAACCGATGATTAGTAAGGTATTTAATTGTGAAAATGGGCAGGATATTCATGGTGAAATTCAGGAATTAGTTCAATTATTTGAAGCAGCAAACTATCCTATTAGTCGAGTGAAAATTGAAGTGCCATTAGAAATGGCTGAATTAGCAACAGGGATTTTTCCAGAAAAAAAAGGGACTTATTTTGAATGGCACGGAAAATTAACGATCTCAAATTTGGAAGTTATTCAACAAATTTGCAAAAAAGAAAACGCCCATTTATCAAAAAATGCCCTCAAAAAAGACGTACATTCTAAATTCATTACCATTCGAGATTATAGCAGTGCAAAGGCTATAAGAAACCGAGTAAATGAACTTACCAAATCTATTGAAACAGTTAATCATTATTTCAAAAAAGAAGAATTTGAATATTGCATTTATGATTCTAACGAAAATCTAGATCAAGGTTGGATTAGTTGAGTTGAAAGTTGAGAGTGGAAAATCTCAACTTTCCATTCTCAACTCTCAATTAAATCAATTATTTAGCCAAATATCAAGTGGCAAAACAGAGGGTTTTGCTACTAAGTGATTTTGTAAAGGACGTTCCATCATTTTGTTGGAAATCGCGAGCCATTCGACGTAAGTGTTTAAAATTTGTAAATCAATTTGCTGGCTTTTTTGCTCTTTTTTTATAATGATTTCCTTGATATCTAAAATGTCCAAAGGATCTGCGCCTTCAAGTTTTAATAACTTATCTAAAACGGCTTGACTATTTTTGAGCGTGGTTTTAAATCGAATAATAGCCAATGCCCCTAACATACCAGAACCTCTAGCCAAACTATTGCCTATGGCAAGCATAATCATTGCTGCGACAATCGCGATCAAGACCAAAGACTGAATGTAATCGCTAGGTGTTGCGACATCCCTCGATGTTTTGTCATAAGTAAACGCGATTAGCGAAGACAAGACAAAAGCGCAAATCATAGTCAATATGGTCGTGACTAAATCTGGATTTGCTGTATTATATTGAATGGTAGAAAATAAAACATTTGGTTAGTTTTGTATCAAAAAAATTATTGGTTATATAGTTAAACGCATTTTTTGCGGAAAACCTTCGGTATTGTATATTTAAAATGGATCGAAAGTAAAGAAATTCTAATAATTAGTAGAATTTGACTGATGGGGTAGCCAAAAAATTAATTCCTTACTTTATTATTATCAAAATGAATTACGAAGAAACACTACAATATTTACAAAATCAACTTCCTATGTTTCAACAGGTTGGAGCAAGTGCAATGAAGGTTGGTTTGGGAAATATTATTGAATTAACCGACTATTTAGACACACCACAAGCCAATTATCAAACGATTCACATTGCAGGAACGAACGGAAAAGGTTCAACCGCTCATATTCTTGCAGGAATTTTGCAAGCTCAGGGCTTAAAAGTTGGTTTATTTACTTCGCCTCATTATCGTGATTTTCGGGAACGTATAAAAATAAATGGTCAATATATCACAGAAAAAGCGGTTGTTGAGTTTGTTGAAAAACATCGAAATGAATTAGAAAAAATTTGCCCATCTTATTTTGAAATGACGGTCGCATTGGCTTTTGATCATTTTAAAAATGAACAAGTCGATATTGCTATAATAGAAACAGGCTTAGGCGGAAAAGATGATTCAACCAATATTATTCAGCCGATTTTGTCAATTATTACTAATATTAGTTTGGAACATACGCATATTTTGGGGGATACTTTGGCTGAAATTGCATTGGCGAAAGCTGGAATTATTAAATTCAAAACGCCTATAATAATAGGAGAGGAGCAAACTGAAACTGCGCCTATTTTTATAAAAAAAGCAAAAGAACAAGAAGCGCCTATCACTTTTGCAACAAAAAAAATCCAAATTCAAGCTGTTCGAGGAGATTATAAAAGTAGTATTGTTAATGTTTTTGATCATGATAAGCATTTACTTCTTCCCGAATTGGAAGCCCAATTATTTGGCAATTATCAAATTAAAAATCTAAAAACGGCTTTAGTTGCAGTTCAAGTTTTAAATGAGAAATGCGGTTTTCAGATTACAAAAAAGGCAATTTATAAAGGAACAAAACAAATAAAATCCTTAACGAACATGATCGGACGTTGGGATGTTTTAGGCGAAAAGCCATTGATCTTGGCGGATAGTGGTCATAATTTTGCAGGTATTCAATATGTAGTTGAGCAGCTTTCGACTATCAATTATCAGAAATTGCATATCGTTTTCGGAATGGTTGGAGATAAAGACATTCAAAAAATCTTAGCTATTTTGCCCAAAACTGCTCAGTATTATTTTACAAAACCGAGTATTACTCGCGCTTTAAATGAGCAAAATCTAGCAAAACAAGCACGATTCTTTTCCTTAGAAGGAAATATTTTCCTTACGGTTAATCAAGCACTTAATGCCGCAAAAGCAAATGCTCAATCTAATGATTTAGTTTTTGTGGGTGGAAGTAGTTATGTTGTAGCGGAAGTGATAG
>CAKZLL010000165.1 GCA_937125475.1 uncultured Saprospiraceae bacterium
TGTAATCGGAATAACTACATTGGGAAACCAAATTGTATTCTTCAAAGGTAGAATAGGAATAGCATTTCCAAAATCTATATATTGTGGCTCATCTTCATCGTCTAAAGGAAAAAGAGGAAGCATTTCGTCTTCATCTGTGTCTATTGGTGGCATTGAATTCCAATCATCAAAAATGCTCATAGGAATATTTTATTTTTTAAAAATGTAAGGGCTGAAAAGTGCTTTTGTAAAATGTTGACCTTACATTCAATTTTGCTTTCATTAATTTTGAAGAATACAGAAAATCGCTAATTGCCAAAATGGCAGTTTCTGAATCTTCAAAAGTTGTACAAGAATAGGCAAGTTCTATGCCATTGAAAATTAAACTCTTATTTTTAATAATAAGTATAAACGAACCGACTAATTGTCATTTTTAATCGTTCTTATCAATTTTATTTAGGTTGTTTCGTCATACATATCCGTTTCGAATTTGTTTTGTAAGTATCGTTTTTTACAAAAAAAACTATGAAATCGGTATTTTATGAAACTAAAAAGCTATTACAAATCATGCGAAAAGAAGCGACTATTGTGAATAAAAAAAGTCGAAATTATTAAAAATGAAACTGTTCGAAGTGTATAATTTTTACAAGAATATTCTTCTTACGTAATTTCAATGATAATGATTGTCCCAGTATCAGTATTTGTTTCAAAATGCAAATATGCTTTTAAGGTCTCGCACCTCGCTCGAATGGAATGAAAAGCCGTAGTTTTTTCTTGTTGGACAACTTCCATATCAAAGCCTTTTCCATTGTCTTCAACCGTTAAAATTAATCCTTCTTCATCCTTTAATAATTGAATATTGAGCTGAGTTGCATCAGCATGTTTAATAGTATTATTGGTTAATTCTTGAATAATTCTGTAAATATTGAGCTGTTGTTCATTCGTTAAATTTAGCTCTTCAATATTGGTAATAAACCGAACTTCTATTTGACTATTATTCAAATCAGTACAAAGATTTCTAATCGCTTCTATCAACCCAAAACGATTGAATGCCATTGGCAAAAGATCATCTGAAATCCTGCGAACTTCGCTATGTGTTTCATTAATTAAGCCTCTAATTTTTGACTTTAGATGATCTGTTGTATTCAATTGATCCGTGAAAAGTCCAATCGTAGATAAATAACTTCCAATACTATCGTGTAATTCTTTCGCAATCCTTTCTCGCTCATTTTCAGTGCCTTGTATGACGGATTGAGCGACTTCTAGTTTCTGACGTTCGACTTGAATTTTTAATTCTTCTCGTTTAGCTATCATTTTGTTCGCACGAACAGTGACAGCGAAAGACATAAAAACGGTTTCTAATAATAGAAAAACCAAACTCACATTCTCAGTAAGAATTGGGGCTAAATTATGAACTTGAATAAAATAAACATTGGTCATAATAAATAAACTATAGGCAAACAAAAGAGCATATACAATTACAAAAGAAGCAGTTTCAGCGTTTTGTTTTTCTCGGAAAGCTAATAAAACAATCGAAAAACTAATGATAATTCCAAATAAGCCAATCAAGGCAGCAGAGGTTGAGAAAAAGGTAATAAACGTAATCCAATTAGATTTTGGAATGAGAAAATAGAATAAACTACCAATCAGAAAAAAGGAAAAATAAACTCGATAAAACCAACGGCAAGCGGTATTTAGTTTAGGAAAAACAATAGGACGATTAAACAATTGATTAACAAAAAAAACTAAGCCACTATAACCAATAAACATGCAAGAAGGGCGAATTAATTCAAGTAATAACGGATTTACGCCATTCAAAAAATACTGAAACAACAAGCCACTAGTCGCTAATCCATAAAGCAAACCTGCCGATAAATAAATAATATAACCGATCAAGAAAATGTCTTTAAATTGAAAATATAAAATAATTGTAAACACTAATAACAAAAGTAATACGCCATAAAAAATACCTGTTACTAAATTAATTTGACTGAGTTCCACTAGCAATTCGTTGGGTTTCCATAATTCAATATTCATGCGAATAGCTTTGGCGTATTTATCCGCCATAAAGTAAATCTCGATTGTAGCATTTGGTGGAATTTTGATTATCGAGATATGATTTCTATAATCGACTGCCCGAATTTGAAATGGATAATTGATGCCGCTTTTATCTATTTGAAAGCTATCATTTTCATGAAAAATGTAAAAATGAAACCGATTAATATACGGATCTTCGATTTTTATATGATAAGTTAGTAATTGATTAGTTGTGTTTTTTAAGTAAAAGTTTGCCCAAACTGTTCCTGTTAATCGCTTTCGGCTTTTAACTATCTTTTTATATTTAGGATGAAAAAGTGTATTTTTTTGTAATCGAATATCTTGAATAGTTTGTTGTTGAGTGCTATCAATAAAATATGAAATACAAGTATCAATTTTAAGTTTGTCCATTTGGATTGGGCAAACAATTGTATCTGCCATAGCAAAAATGGGCATTGATATAAAAATAAATAATATGTATATTCGTTGGAAGAACAAATCCTATTGCTTAAATTTTTCATGAAAAAATGAATAACGAAAATACTATAAAAATTATCATTACGGACGACCATGCGATTTTTTCGGATGGATTGAAAGGATTAATCAATGCGGAAGAATGCTTAAAAGTGGTTGGTGTTGCTAAGGATTTAGAGGCAATGTGGTATATTTTGGCAAAAAACAAGGCTGATATTCTGCTACTTGATTTGAATTTAGGGAAAGATGATGGACTAGAAGCCGTGAAGAAAATCAAGCTATATTATCCGAATTTGAAAATTATTATTCTCACAACTTACAATCTTCATAAACAGATTGATATTCTAAAAAAGCAAGGCGTTAGCGGCTATTTGCGTAAAAATATTAGCACCAATATTTTAATTACAACGATTAAATCTATTCAAAATGGCGCGACGTATTTTGATACAGAAGAAGAATTAGAAGATAAAAACATCTATGAACAGTCTGATGATTTTCTAAAAAAACACAACCTTACGAGCCGAGAAGCCGATATTATTCGATTAGTAGCAAAAGGTTTTTCTAGTAGAAAGATCGGCACAACGCTTCATATCAGTGAATATACGGTCAAAGCACATCGCAGAAATATCAAATCAAAATTGCATCTTTCCTCTAATTCTGATATCGTGCAGTTTGCTGTGGCGATTGGATTAAATTCATAAAAACCTTTTTTACATTTCATAATAGTCACAAGTGACTATTTCATCTCTTTTGGCACTCGCCTAACTTTGTAAGCGTGATAATCATTATTGTAACGATGATCGCATCGTGAAAAATACAACTGTTTTCCAGATAACAGTTATTTGATAATAAAAAACAACGCATGAAAAATCAAAGTTTTCTTTTCCTACTGATTGCTTGTATTATGTTTTCATTGAGTGCTGATGCACAAAGATTTAAAATGCCTAAAATCAAGAAAAAGGCAAAAAAAGAAGCCGCACCTACTGGCGAATGCTCAAGTGATAACCTAAGTTTTAAAGAAAAAGCAAAAATAAAAACACGCAAAGTAGGAGAGTTTTCTATGCGGAAAATAGTGGCTGCAATGACTAAAAGTCGAGATGATTTAGCCACTTCGGCAGCTACAATTATATACATAGATAATCTTATTCCGCGTAAATATTTCAGCTCGGCTTCCAAAACAGATGAATGGCAATGGTGCGGCGGTGGTGATGCGCTTTCTGTTCAACTGATGAATCGAGCGGGCGCAGGTTTAGTCAAGTTCAATGGCGAAATCACCTACGATGGAACAGCTTTTGACTATGGTGGTGCAGGTAATTATTTTAAATCATTCCCTGCGAATCATATGGCTAGAATAGATGTCGGTTTAGGAAATGTTGCCGAAAAAATAGAAATCGGTCCACCAAAAGAAATTACTATTCTTTCGATTAACGGTCAGAAAAAAGGAGAAGCGATTACAATTGAGACGGATAAAGATATTGAATTAGAGCTAGATTTTGAAGAAGCAGGACAGGCGGATGAAGGTGTTTTTACACTTAATTTAGTGGCTCGTGTCCCACCAACTAAAACGAAAATTCAATACGAAATAGCTGTTTTTAAAGGACAAAGAAAAGTGATTATCCCGAAGGAAGTTTTTGTAAACTACTCGGGAAGCGGTGGTAAATTATTCAAAAATAATTGCTTGACTGTTACTCGCACATTCGAAGAAGTGAAACAAATTGAAGGCATCGGTGCAGTCAGGACTTTGATGGTCGCGCAAGATTGGACACCCGTTACGGTTAAAGATAACATTGACCGAGTTGGTTTGGGATATACGGCAAGCACTACTTTAAAATACGAAAATAACGCGAATGAAATTACTACGAACATTACAAAACCAAATGCTTTTTATGGTCAACCAATGACCGATGGTAAAAAATTAGCAATTGCTTCGGTAGTGGTTAAAGGTTCTATCACAACCAAAAGCGTCACTAAAGATTGGATTATAAAACATCAATTGAAATTACCTAAATCTGCTTTGGAGCAGATTGCGGCCGAAGCTTATAATGAATTTAAAGCGCAAGTGAAAGGCAACTGGGATGTGGAAATTATGGAAATTGAAGAGGTTATGAAATCCAGCGTTTATCAAAACTTAGAGGATTACGTTATGCCTAATTCCGAGGATTATATTACTGTCCCTTATAAAGGTTGTAAGAATATGATTCCAACAACTTTGGATGAATTGACAAAAGCGATGAGCGTTTCTTTTCCTGCGGATAATCCGATGGTTCGCCTGAAAAGAGATTTAGGTGTTGATGCTATTGCTGCTTTAGTGATTGATTTTCATACAATTACGTCAGGAAAAGATCAAGAAATAAGAGTTGTTCCAAGTTTATCCTTGAAAATTATTGGCGATACTCGTTCGCCTCAATTTGGGCCGACAATATTTGTACAAGGCACATTAAAAGGCGAAAGTGTTGCTTATGGAGAAGTTACTCAAAAGATTGAAGGAGGCGTTAATCAATTGAATATTTTATTGAAAAAAGATCAAATGATGCCTGAAATTGGTAAAGCTATTCAACAAATCAAAAAAGAAGAAGCAGAGAAAGGGTATTTAAAAATTTGGAAATTGGTGGAGTAGATTTTAAGTTTCTTCTTTTATAAAATAAATGAGGCTATCTCTAAAGCAAAGAGATAGCCTCATTTGTATTTAATGGTTTGTAATTCTATTTCATGATCAAAAAAATAAGCGGTTTTACTAAGTTATTTGGTAGGATTTCTATGATAATGATTAACTTCATATTCCTTTTTTAAATGTTTCTATCAATAACATTAATCATTAATATCAAAAAACAATATAATCATGAAAAATTTATTTTTCTTACTCTTTCCTTTATTACTTATCAATAGTTTTTCATTATCAGCACAAGAACATCAATGGGTATTTCCTGAAAGTTTAGGCAATGGGAAATTAGATTTCATTGATAGTTTACATGGTTTTGGTTTGACTAATCATGGAAATTTTAATGTAACTGTAGATGGTGGAATGACTTGGAATTCTTATTTGCACGAAATAGCGGTAAGAATGACTGACCTTTCCTTCATTAGCCCTCAAGAAGGTTGGATTAGTGGATATGATGGTACAATTGCACATACAAGCGATGCAGGAAAAACATGGACCTTACAAAATACGAACACCACAGAAAATATAACAACGCTTCACTTTATAGATGCGATGAATGGTTGGGCTGCTGCTGGCAAAAGTTATATCTTGAAAACCACAGATGGTGGTCAAACTTGGACATCAATTCTGACGCAATTTAATTTTTTACCATTCGAAGAAATTGAGTTTATTGATACCCAAAAAGGTTGGGTCGTATCACGCGGCATAGTAGCCAAAACAAGTGATGGCGGTACTACTTGGACAAATGAAGTACCCCTCAATGCTGGAACTTCCTACATTACACAACTGGAAGTGATTGATTTTGATAATGTATGGTTTGCAGGAAAATCTGGAGGTATTCAACAAACAACTGATGGCGGTGCTACATGGATAAATCAGTATGATTTCACCATGACACATACCTATTCTGACTTATCTTTTATCAATGATCAAGTAGGTTGGGTTTCTGGTGAGGATAGTCATCTGCGTAGAACATTAGATGGTGGTCAAACTTGGGAGACCTTATCTACTCCACAAGCATCGTTTCAGACCTATGGTGAAATCAATGTTTTTAGTGCTGATAAAGCATATTTGAATAATGGTTATCAAATAACCGCAAATGGAACAACTGTTGAGTGGGATACGGTTAGTCATCATGATTATTTAGGTCGGCTTAATGCTTTTGATTTCACCGACTCATTGACAGGCTGGGGCGCTTCTACTACGGATAAAGTTTATAAAACAACGGATGGTGGTTGTACTTGGCAAACTATAAATACAGGTATTTCATCGCCTAATCATATCAGAAGTATAGCTGTATTTGGCAATACAATCATTATTGGATGTACTGAAATTAATGGAAAGGTCGTTTATTCAAATGATGGCGGTCAAACTTGGAATTCGCGAATGCTGGCAACTGGTAATAGCCTATTTCAAATTGAACAAATTTTTCTTTTTGATCAAAATAATGCTTATGTAAGGCTACAAAGCAATATTTATAAAACAACCGATGGTGGTAATACTTGGTCTTTTTTTAAATGGTGTGAAGATAGAGACGTATTTTTTTTAGATCCGCTTAATGGCTGGATTGCAGGATTTTCAAATAAAATCGAAGTCACTAATAATGGCGGTGTTACTTGGTCTCAATTTTTTCCGCCTATTACGCCTCAGGCAATACATTTAAGGGATCCGAATAATGCTTGGGTAGCTGGAGGAAAATATATCGCTCATACTACTGATGCTGGTCAAACTTGGTCAATAGATACATTATATAACGGGCCTGGTAGTATCTCTCGCGTACTTGATCTTACCTTTCTGGATAGTTTAACTGGTTGGGTAATGACTGCTAATAGTAATAGACATTTTAAAACCACTGATGGTGGCCAGACCTGGGAAGCCTTCAATAGTTATCAATATTCCCAAAATCCAAAACTGAAAGCTTTCTCTCCAACACTATATTATATTGGTGGGGATGGAATTGTCAAATACTCTCATGATGCTCATCGAAAAATTACTTCTGATGTAATACTAATTTGTAACGGAGCGCAACAGGCTTTTTTTAATGGACAATATTTTCCTCTAGGTTTGCATACTATTGAAGAAGGTTGCGATACAATTAAAAAGCTTATAGTTGTAGAACAAGAACCTATAGTACTCAATTTGAATATTACAACTACTGAGATAAGTACAGATAATATTTTCAATACTTATCAGTGGTTTTTGAATGGGAATCCTATTATTGGAGCAACGGCCTTTTCTTATATTCCAGCTGCTTTTGGTGAATATCACTTAGAAGTGGTAGGTCCTTTTGGATGTGCTGCTAGTTCTGATACAGTTTCCTTTACAGTTGTAAATACACATGAACCAAATAATTTATCTCATTTTAATATTGTTCCAAATCCTACGACTGGACGAGTTACATTAGAATTGTCTATGGTTCAAAATATGCCTGTAAATATTGAAATCTATACGGTTTCTGGGCAACTTGTTAGGAATTTTAGTCAAATAATGATTCAAAACAATACTTTTAGTATGGATTTTTATAACCAACCTTCAGGGATGTACTTTGTGAAAGTATTTACTAATGGGCAAATAACCACTAAAAAAATGATATTAAACCAATTATAGTATTCAATTTTAATAAAGAAATCGTGAGAGTTTAGGCATTGGATGCTTTGAAAATGTCCGATGCCTAGGCTTTTATTTTTATCAAAAAAGGTTAGAACTAAAATATTTTTTATGAGGAAGAATTATGCCTATCTAAGGCCTGGAAGGAAATGATTAAATTAGATTAGAATAATAATTTCTAATTTAATGCTAAAGCATGAAAAATGGACTATATAATTACCTAGCAGTATGTTTATTTTCTTCATAGTGTTTAGGAATGAAAAATTGGAAATTAGACCCTTTTCCTTCTTGTGAAGAAACCCAAATCTTACCTTTATGTCGTTCGACGATTCTTTGACAAGTCGCTAAACCAATACCTGTTCCTTCGAATTCCGTTCGATTATGCAAACGAGTTAACATTTCAAAGATTTTTTCAAAATATTCTTTTTTGATACCTATACCGTTATCAATAATCTCGAAATGATGGGCATCGCTCGTTTCATTATGTTGAATTTTAATAATAGGGTTTTCTTCTCGATTGTATTTAATACCATTAGTAATTAAATTTTGGAAAAGCTGAGTAAGTAAAGCCTGATTACCTTGCACAACAGGAAGTGGCGCAATTTCCAAATCTACATTTTTCTCGATAACTGTTCTTTGAAGATTCCTTTTCACAACAAACATTACATCATTCAAATCAACTTGCTTAAAGACGTGCTCTTTCGTTTGGACTTGTGCCAATTTGAGCATTTCAGTAATTAATTGTTGCATTCTATCAGCACCATCTACAGCAAAACCAAGAAATTCATTTAGTGTCTTATCATCATATTTTTTGATCTTACGAGAGATCAAACTCAGATAACTTTTGACCATTCTCAAAGGCTCTTTCATATCATGAGAAGCAACTCTAGCAAATCGCTCTAAATCCTTATTTGATTCCTCTAGTCTATCCGCGTAATCTTTGATTTGTTTTTCAGAAGCTCTTAGTAATTCAGTCTCTCGTTTCTTTCTTTCTAATTGATGCTTGACTTGCATTTCAGATAAGATTTTTGTTTTCTCATCATTAAATACACTATTTCTTAATTGACTATATTCCTCTCTATATTTATAAGCCAATTCCCACATTTTGGCTTTAGCACAAGCTGTGGCAAATTCATCCAGAGTTATAATGACTTCATTTTTATTATTTAACTCTTTAGAAACCTTTAAAGAATTTTCAAGGTATTCAATTCCTTCACTGTATCTTTTTAAATAAAAATAAATTGTTCCTATTCGACGATAGTCCAATGCAATGATAGCCTCTCGGCTCAATTTTTTATTAATATCTAGGCTTTTAAATACTAATTCCAAAGCCTTATCAAACTTATTATTTTTTTCGGCAAGGTAAGATAGGTTATTATATATTGATGCCATTTTTTCAAGATGATTGAGCTTCTTTGCTATTGTCAATCCTTTATAATAATAAAAATCGGCTAACTCGTAATCATCTTTTTTAGTGTATATATTTCCGTAGGTATTATAGCATAAAAAAAGATTGTGATCTTTTTTCAATTCCTTAAAAACAACTACTGCTTCATCTAGTATTTCAATACTTTGATCATAATCATTGTTGATAAAGTAGATATTAGAAATATTTAAATAAAGACTAGCAATGTCTTTTTTATATTTTTCTTCATCAGCTTTTAATGTCTCTAATGCGGTTAAAAAATGATTGAGCGCACTAATATATTCTCCTAAAGAAAAATAAAGAACACCAGTGATATTATAGACTTTGTGTATAAGGAAAATATCATCAATATGTTCTACAATTTTCTCCGCTTTATTAACATATTTTAAGGCAGTTTTAAATTGACCTTTGTAATAATAAATTTTTGCAGTGTAATAAAAAACATAGCACTTTTTATAATAGTTATCATGATTTTGTAGTAATTCCAATGCTTTTTGGGCATATGAAAGTGCTTCATCATAATTAACACTCAGTGCTTCCTCGGACATATTAAGTAGTTCATCCACCTTTTTTTCTATATTTTTCTCCTTTGGTTTTGTAAGATAGTTTGTCACTCCACTCTAATTTTACTTTGCAAATGTTAAAATAAGTTTATTTTTTTGATTTTTAGTGTTTTAATTGATAAATTTATAATGTATTAAAAACCACTATTAATTTTAATTTTTTAATTAGCTAAAAACAAAAAACCATGAAAAGGTTAGTAGAATTGATTCAGAACGAAGAACTTCTTTCACTTCTTAGTGAAGAGCAAATGAATGAAGTAAAAGGCGGAAATGTAGTTATTATGTTAGAACCATAATTAAGCATTTCATTACTGAAAAGCAGAGACCTGTGGCATTCGTGTTGCAGGTCTTAGTTTTTTTTATAGCTCTTCTACGTATCTTTTCAACATTCCTTCTACTGCTTTTTCTAGCATTCCGAATACTTTCTCAAACCCTAATTCCCCCCAATATGGATCAGGAACCTTAATGTTTCTTCCAGGATTAGCGTAATTCATTATTAAGTCTATCTTGTTTATATCAGTCGTATTTGTTGCTAACTTCTTGACATTCTGATAGTTAGAGCTGTCCATTGTCAAGATTAGATCAAACTTGTCAAAATCCTCGACAGTAAAATGTCTTGATCTTTGATAAGTTATATCTATTCCGTTTTTTTCTGCTATTGTTATTGAACGAGGGTCAGGAAGTGAACCAGCATGATAAGAACTAGTACCAGCAGAATCGACTTTCCAATCAAGATTATATTTCTCGATTCGATTCAGCAAGATACCTTCTGCTAATGGTGAGCGGCAGATATTGCCAAGGCATACCATAAGGATTCTCATATTTATGTGGTTTTACTTCAATTTAGCTTATTAGTTCGATTATGGTGTGTGATAAGAGTGCTTTACTAGGGTTAATTTAGCTAAAAACAAAAATAAACATGAAAATAAAATCTATTATAGATTGAAAATCAGTTTAATACATAGTATTGTAAATAGTCATATAAAGTAATTAGTATGATTATTAAATACATAGCACTAACCAATTAACAAAAACTAATCCAATTTGACAAAAAAATGATTTTTCTATACAATAAAATAAAATGATTTTATTTTGCGAAAAATCGCTAAATAAAACATGCCGCTTGGCGTATGAGAAATACAGATGACATTTTTTTTACAATACTTAATTGCTAGGCAGATGTGTAATCTGCCTATAATCAAATATATATGATACAACTATGTGTATTACCACATAGGGTGCTCTGGTTTATTTTTTAAAATGTCCTCAATTTTTTGCATGACTTCGGCTGTGATCAGTGGAAGCACTTCAATTGCAGTAAGATTTTCCTCTAATTGATTGATTTTAGATGCTCCTAAAATTACGGTACTTACATTTGAATTTTTCAAACACCAAGCGATTGATAGCTTAGGTAAACTTGTTCCTAATTCTAATGCTAATTTGTTAAGATTACGTATTTTATCTAGGCGCTCTTCTGTCAATTGTCTTTCCTTGAGCCATTCCAATCCTTTAATGCCTAATCGAGTACCTTCTGGAAATTCTTTGATGTATTTGTCAGTTAAAACTCCTGAAGCTAGAGGCGACCAAATGGTAGTGCCTAATCCAACGGTTTTATAAATTTGGCTATATTCCACTTCAACCTTCTGTCGGTGTAGCATATTGTATTGAGGTTGTTCCATTACAGGAGGAATGAGGTTGTATTGACGAGCAATCATATGGGCTTCCATAATTTCCTGTGCGCTCCATTCCGATGTTCCCCAATATAAAATCTTACCTTGATTAATCAAGATATTCATCGTCCAGACTGTTTCTTCAATCGGTACTTTTTTATCAGGGCGATGACAGAAAAATAAGTCTAAATATTCTACTTGCAATCGACGCAATGCGGCATGACAAGCTTCAACAATATGCTTTCTACTTAGTCCCGTTTGAGTAGGTAAACTTCCTCCATCTCCAAAATAAACCTTGCTCGAAACGATGTAAGAACTTCTAGCCCAGCCCATTTTTTTGAGGATTTTTCCCATTACAATTTCGGACTGACCACGGGCATAAATCTCTGCATTATCAAAGAAATTTACGCCATTATCATAAGCTGTTTTCATTAAGTTTTCGGCAATTCCATCTTCGATTTGTTTGCCAAAAGTTAGCCATGAACCAAGGGAAAGTCGGCTAACTTGTAATCCTGATTTACCTAAATTATTGTATTCCATATTTGTTGATTTATTGATTGTTGAATGGACTTATTAACAATTCAAAAGTTTAATAGTTGTTAGAAAATTCGGTGATAATTTTAGTATTTGATAATAACTTTTTCAATTGATTGATGCGTTTTTTATCACACAATCTTGGGTAAGCTATTTATTTCTTTGTCCCTTAAATAAAAAAGAAATTCGTCGTGAAGTCTACATCTTTGACTGGTATTTTTTAAAATTACAAAAAATGAAAACAAGAATGTATATTTCCTGTTACATTTGCCAAAATGTTTGAAAAAAAGAGAGTTATGCAAAGAGTTTACATTCCTTATGCCGAGATTGATTATTTGTCTAGTTCTGATCGAGCTTATGCACAAAACGACGAGCAACTTCGTCCTTTCTATAAATACGATGTTAATATTGATGCTTTTGAGCAAATAATTGCTGATAAAAGAAAAGATGCAACTAATCGAACGGTTTTGCATCAAGTTTTGCAAGAACAATATGCAGCGGTTGAGACGAGCAGCGCAGTCATAAAAAACATTAAATCGCTGCTTTCTGAGGAAACTTTCACGGTGATCACAGCGCATCAACCGAGTTTGTTCACAGGTCCTTTATATTTTATATATAAAACGATTACAGCAATTAATTTGGCAAAAGAATTAAATCAAAAATACCCTCAACAGCATTTTGTCCCTGTTTTTTGGTTGGGAAGTGAAGATCATGATTTTGAAGAAATTAATCATTTTCATCTTTTTGGTCAGACTATCACTTGGGAAAATGAGGAAAAAGGCGCGACAGGCATGATGTCTACGGATAGTCTTGCGCCTGTTTTGGAGCAATTAAAGGAAACTTTAGGCGGCTCAGATAATGCCACTCATATTTTTAGTCTATTAGAAAAGTGTTTTGCAGGTGGAAAAAACTATGCACAAGCGACTTTTGAATTCGTCAATGAATTATTCAAAGAATATGGTTTAGTCGTTTTATTGTCTAATAATCAAGATTTGAAACGCCTCTTTATCCCATACATGGAAGATGAATTATTGAATCAGCCTTCTCAAGCATTAGTTGAAGCAGAACAGGCAAAAAAAGAAGCAGCAGGGCTGAAACCTCAAGCTTTTGCCCGTCCAATTAATTTATTTTATTTAGAAAAGAATAGCCGAGAACGTATTGAATTTGAAAATGGTGTGTATCGTGTGATTAATCGTGATTTGACCTTTTCGAAAGAAGAAATGCTTGCCGAATTGCACGCACATCCAGAGCGGTTTAGTCCAAATGTTGTTTTAAGACCTGTTTTGCAAGAGGTGTTATTGCCTAACTTGTGTTACATCGGAGGTGGAGGTGAATTAGCGTATTGGAGAGAACGCATGACACAATTTGATCATTTTAAAGTGAACTTTCCAATGTTGATGCGTCGAAATTCGGCACTTTGGATAGACAAAGGCATGAAAAATAAAATGGATAAATTAAATCTTTCTGTCCAAGATATTTTCAAGGATGTTGATGTTTTGATTAAAGAATATGTGAAAGCAAATACGAAAGAGGAACTGAGTTTGGCAGAAGAAAAGAAGGCTATCGAAGCCGATTTTAAAGCCATTTTAGCGAAAGCGAAAAGCGTTGATTCTAATCTTGAACGGTCGGTATTAGGCGAAATGACGAAGAGCTTGAAAGCGATTGATAAGTTAGAAGCTAAGTTGATCAGTGCTGAAAAGAGAAAACACGATACAGCAGTTAAACAAATTAGAAATATAAAAAACAAATTTTTCCCATTAAATGGACTAGGATTACAAGAACGTTATGATAACTTCTTGCAATTTTACTTGAAATATGGAGATGGATTTATTACAACTCTTTTAGAGCAATTCGAACCACTGAATAAAGACTTCTTGATTTGGATTGAAGAGAAATAATTGAAAGTTGAGGATTGAAAGTTGAAAATTTTTCATAACTCTCAACTTTCAATCCTCAACTTTCAACTACTTTTCTTCTTTGACTAAAGCAATGCCTAATTCGTCTAATTGCTCTTGTGATACTAAAGAAGGTGCATCAATCATCATATCGCGTCCTTGATTATTTTTAGGGAAAGCGATAAAGTCGCGAATGCTGTCCGTTCCATTCATTACAGAACAAAGGCGATCGAAACCAAAAGCAATACCACCATGAGGCGGAGCGCCATATTCGAACGCGCCCATCAAGAAACCAAACTGATCTTCTGCTTCTTCATCTGTGAAACCAAGTAACTTGAAATTGCGTTCTTGCAAGGTTCTATCATGAATACGAATTGAACCACCACCAATCTCTACACCATTGATAACCAAGTCATAAGCATCAGCACGAAGCGCTTTCATAGTCTCATGATCTCCGTTAAGCATTCTTTCTACATCGGATTTTTTAGGCGATGTAAAAGGATGATGCATGGCGTGAAAACGCTCGCTATCTTCATCCCATTCCAATAAAGGAAAATCAACTACCCACAAAGGATTGAACGCTTTTTTGTCGCGTAAACCCATTCTATCACCCATTTCTAGGCGAAGCGTGTTCAATTGTTTGCGCACTCTATCCGTCTCACCAGAAAGAATTAGCATCATATCTCCAGGTACTGCACCAGCTTTATCAAGCCAAGATTTTAGTTGTTCTTCGGTATAGAATTTACCTATCGAAGACTTCACAGAACCATTCTCATTATATTTGACATAAACCAAGCCTTTCGCGCCAATTTGCGGACGCTTGACCCATTCAGTCAATTTCTTAAT
>CAKZLL010000166.1 GCA_937125475.1 uncultured Saprospiraceae bacterium
AGCAGGTTGTACGCCTTTAGTCATTTCTGTTTCTAATACTTCTTCTTTAGCCTCTTATCATTGGACTGCTCCTGGCGCGATGATTAGCGATACAGCACTTGCTCAACCAACACTTACTTACAATACTGCTGGTGTTTTTGACTCTATCAAATTAGTCGTCACTCACCCAACAGGTTGTATTGAGGAAATTCTTTTGCCAGATACTATTCGCACATCAAGTATGATTGCTGCAATATCAGCCAATACAACTTCTGGTTGTATTCCATTGACTGTCAATTTTACGGACATGTCTTTCTCAACTAGTAACATTGCTTCTTATGTATGGGATTTCGGAAATGGCGATAGTTCAATGGTTCAAAATCCCAATTATACTTACACAGCAGCAGGTACATTCCAACCTACATTAACACTAACAGATAGTGTTGGGTGTGTCAAAACTGCCAATTTAAATAATTCAATTATTCCAACTGCGCCTTATGTAGAGTTTTTAAGTGATACTATTGCTTGTGTTGGGCAAGAAATCTCTTTTGCTAACTTATCAACAGGAATTGGTTTATCTCACTCTTGGGATTTTGGTGATGCTACAACTTCAACGACTATTAATCCTCTTCATACTTTTACTACAGAAGGGTCTTATAATGTCATTTTGACGATCACTGATATTAATAATTGTTCTAATTCATTTACTAGAACAGTTGTTATTGCAAATCCTGTGTCGAATTTTTCTGCAAATAATACGTCCGCTAACTGTCAAGCCTTATCGGTTCAGTTTAATGATAATTCTCAAAATGCTATTTCTTGGTTGTGGGATTTTGGTGATAGTACGACTTCTACTTTACAAAATCCTATTAAAGTATATACAGAACCTGGTAGTTATGATGTATGTTTGATTGTCACTAGTCAATCGGGCTGTAAAGATACATTGTGTCAAGCAGGCTTTATTCAGATTAGTGGTCCGAGTGCTGATTTTAGCTTTACGCCTAATTCAGGATGCCCAGGAACAGTCGTTAACTTTACAGCAACAGGTCAAAATGTAACGAAATTCATTTTTGTTTGGGGCGATTTCACGACTACTGAAGTAGCAGGAACAGGTGGAAATGATACGATTACAATGTCTCACACCTATATAGATGGTGGTAATTTTGTTCCTGCTATTGTAGCAGAAGACATTCAAAGTTGTCAACAAACCTTCTTAGCATCCGACACGATTTCTATTGAAGATTTTGCGGTTAATATTGTAAAATCGGCAGATATGCTCTGTGACTCTGGCATGGTTCAAATATCAACTAGTATTGCTTCTATATCTCCGCTTTCTTCTACGCAATGGACGTATGGGCCGTCTTCTACGACTTCTACAAATAATACATTAAACTTAAATATTACTACTCCTGGTGTTTATCCAATTAATTTAACTGCAAGTAATGCCGCTTGTACTCGAACTGCGATTGATAGTATTGTAGTTTATAATAGTCCTAAAGCGCATTACGGTATCACGCCTTTACAAGCTTGTGTGCCTCAAATGGTTCAATTTACAGATTCTTCGACAGTTGTTAATGATACAATTGCGGCTTATATTTGGGATTTGGGCAATGGAACAATTGATAGCATAGCGAATACTTCTTATTTGTATGATAGTGTTGCAAGTTACAATGTTCAATTTAAGGTAGTTGCGGGGTCTGGTTGTGCAGATAGTTCGCAAGCAATAGTAGATATTTTTCCATTGCCAATGGCGAATGCAGGCAATGATACGATAATTTGTGAAGAACAAAGCACGAACTTATTAGCCTCTGGCGGAGCGTCTTATGTTTGGAATGCAGCGCCTAGTTTGAGCTGTACAAATTGTGCCAATCCAATCGCCTCTCCTACTCAAACGACCGATTATATTGTCACAGTCACTAGTATAAATGGCTGTACAGATACCGATACAGTAACAGTAATTGTTAATCCAAAACCTAATGCAGCTATTGCCAATTTGCCAATATCTGCCTGTAATGGCGCGTCGATTAGCTTTACAGATAATTCATCCATTTCTACAGGAACGATTACAAGTTGGAATTGGGATTTCGGTAATTTAATTACTGATAATGTCCAAAATCCAATGACCACTTATAATGTAGCGGGTAATTTCACCGTCGAATTAATTGTTAATTCTGCAATAGGTTGTTCTGATACAACATCTGGGCAAGTAATTATTAATCAATCTCCAACCGCTTCGGCTAATTTTGATACATATATATGTCAAGGCGATGAAGCTACTTTAACGGCTAGTGGAGGTGCTACTTATCAATGGTCTCCTAGTGCATCGCTAGATTGTGACACTTGTAGCACAGTCATTGCCACGCCATTAACTACAACAGTTTATACCTTGACAGCTACGTCGATTAATGGTTGTACAGATACAGATACAGTTCGCGTAGACGTTTCTCCATACCCTGCACCACCGCTTACAGTTAGTAATGATACGACTATTTGTTTAGGTGATACAATTCAGATTTTTGCTGGAGGAGGCGTAAGTGTCCTTGATTATCAATGGGATGTGACAAGAGTAGGATTAAGCTGTTATACTAATTGTAATAATCCTTTTGCAAGTCCTACACAAACGACTACTTATATTGTCACACTTACAGGACTAGGCGGTTGTACAGCCGTTGACTCAATTACTGTGACGGTAATTACACCGAATTTTGATCTAGTTACAAGCGATAGCGAAACTATTTGTCAAGGAGAAGCTGCTCCATTAAATACCATTACAGGAACGAATCATCAATGGTTGCCTTTTGATGGATTAAGCTGTGTTTATTGTCCAAATCCTATGGCTTCGCCAGAAGATACGACCACTTATACAATCACTGCGATTGTTAATGGCTGTTATGTAATTGATACTGTTACAGTTAATGTAATTGATCCATCAACTGTAAATGCAGGCGATGACGTTGGATTATGTCCTGGAAACTCTATACAATTAAATGCTAGTGGCACAGGAATTGTTTCTTGGTCTCCAGGAGCAACATTGAGTGATGCGACTATTTTAAATCCAATAGCTTCACCAACTCAATCAACCGATTATGTTTTAACGGTAGATAACGGCATTTGTAATATAACGGATACAGTTTCCGTTCTTATTTTGGAAGCCGCAGTATTAGAAGTAGAAGATATTGAAATTTGTGATGGAGAAAGCGTCGTATTGCCAGTAAACGGATTTGCAGATAGCTACATTTGGACACCTAGTGATGGTTTGGATACCAATAATGTTCAAAATCCAGTGGCAAGTCCTACTGAAACGACTACTTATACTGTAACTGCTTCCTTAGCAAATTGCGCCTCTAATACAAAAGACTTGACCGTAACTGTAAATCCTAGACCAACAGTTGTTGGTTTTCCTGTTCAAGAAGTATTTACAGGACAAAACACCTTAGTCAAATTAGACGTGGAATATAATCCTTCTTTTGATTATCAATGGTGGACATCACAAGGGCCAGATTTGATTAGTTGTACAAATTGTCATAATCCGACTATTGTTAGTCCGACAGCGGCTGGAAGAATTTATGTTCAAGTTACTAATTTAGATGGCTGTACTACAATAGATTCGATTGATATTACATTAATTAATGACTGTGCAGAAAGTTTAATCATTCTTCCAAATTCATTTACACCAAATAATGATGGACTAAATGATCGACTTTTTGTTCGTGGTTCTAGTTTAGAAGATATTACTACATTTAAAATATTCTCTCGAAGTGGTGTTAATGTATTTTCTACAACTAACATTGCTGATGGCTGGGACGGTACATATAATGGTAGACTCTTAAATACAGGCACTTATGTCTATTTCGTAGAAGCCATTTGTCCTTTGACAGGTACTCCTGTCCGAAAGAACGGCAATGTTTTACTATTAAGAAATTAAACAGAGTGATCAAAGTCTAGGTTTCGAAAGCCTAGACTTTGAATAAAAAATAACAATGACCTATTTATTTCTGTTTTAATAAATACAAACTTATGCATAACTTAAAGATTACATTTATTTTTTCATTTGTTCTACTTTTTTCTTGGTCTTCACAAGGTCAAGATGTCCATTTTTCTCAATTTTATAATTCTCCTTTAACCCTTAATCCTGCCTTAACAGGGCTAATTTTAGAAGATGTTAGAGCGACAGCGAATTATAGAAATCAATGGGCAAGCGTCACAACACCTTATGAAACCATGTCAGCTTCTGCTGAATTTTCTATCCTCAAAGGAAGGTTATATGACGATTTTGTGGGAGTTGGGCTTCTAGTTATGAATGATAAAGCAGGGGATTTAAATTTTAGAAATACACAAGCGCAGATATCGCTTTCTTATAGTAAAGCCATGAATGGCGATGGGAATCATTACCTGACCGCAGGCGCACAATTTGGAATTGTTCAACAATCTTTCAATTCTGCCGATTTACTATTCGATAGCCAATATGATGGAGTTGGACTTAATTCTAATATTATTTCTGGCGAAAATATAGATCGTGCGACCTTCTTTTATCCAGATTTTTCGGCTGGTTTAGCTTGGTTTTATGTTCCTAATCCAGAAATGAGTTTTTACTTTGGTGTTGGTATGTTTCACTTAAACAGACCAAATATTAGTTTTTATACGGCACATAGAGATCGACTAAGTACAAGAGTTACACTTCATGGTGGATTAGAATTTCCGATAACCGCTAGTCTTTCTTTAGTGCCAAGAGCGATAGTTATTTCTCAAGGTTCTTATTTTGAAGCTAATGTTGGTTCTTTAATTAAATTTTCTGTTCATCCAGATTATGGCGTAGACTATGGAAATACTGCTTTTTATATTGGAATGATGTATCGTGTAGGTGATGCTTTTATTCCGATGGCTCGTTTTGATTATAATCAAGTGAGTATTACGGCAAGTTATGATGTCAATGTTTCTACATTAGATAATGCTTCTCGTGGTAATGGTGGTTTTGAATTATCTTTGGTTTATAAACAATTTTTATCAGATTCTCCAGCGAAGCGCGGGCCTGTTGGTTGCCCTACTTTTTAATATAAAGAAGTTTGTAAGGAAGAAGGAAATAGAAATGCCGATAAATTTACGTTTATCGGCATTTTTTATTTCCATCAATCACCTATTTATTTTTAGCTGCAGCTCTTTTTCGTTTACGTTTTCTCCAAGGCGCATCAATTTGCCAATCTCCTGCCATGATTGAACCATAAGGCATAATTTCGTCTACTACCTCGCCCAAATCAAATGTTTTCATTTGTGCTTTCACATTTTCAGCGTTTTTATATGCGCTTGGCAATTCCGAAATATCAACATGTCCAGAGAAAAAACGAACATCTAAACCAGCTGTTTCTTCTTCAAAAATAGCTTGAATACTTTTCCCTTTTTTGTTACGAAAATGCTGTGATCTACTGATATTTCGACCTGCACCATGAGGCGCAAACCCTAAATTATTAGCCGTAGCATTTCCCTTTACAATCAAAACAGGCTCGCTCATATTCAAAGGAATTAACCTCAAACCATCCTGTGAATCTGGCACAAAAATATCTTTCAATGGCGTTGCACCTTTTGCATGATAAAACAAATCTCCTTCTTTGAATACGAAATTATGTTCGTTCCAAAATCGTTGAATTGGCTCAATATTTAATTTATCGCAAGTCGCTTGATGCAAAACATTATGATTCAACTTCGTCCAAGTTCGGATAATTTGCAAACCTGCCCAATACTCTTTTCCTTCTTTTGTATTAAAAGGAATCCAAGCATTTTTTCTAGGCGTTTGAGGAGAGATTTCCTTTCTGAAACCTTCCGCTACTTTCATTCCTTTTTTATAAAAATGTGCACCAAATCCTCTACTTCCATGATGCGTAACTAACATGGTTTCTCCTGTTTTTTTAGATTTCCCTACAAAAACAAAATGATTTCCATCGCCTTGTGTTCCTAAATGCGTTTTGGCTAAAGTCAAGCTTTTAGTATCTTTTAAGTAGTAATTTGCTTTAATTTGAGCTTCCAAATCTTCTGGTAAATCAAACAATTCTGCTCGTCCACCTCCACCAAAATGCGTGATAGAATGGATCGCATCCAAAACCGCTTTAGGCTCAACGTGTCCAAAATTCGTCATCATCACCGAACAACAAATATCTGCGCTATGCATCGCTGGATGAATAGCATTTTTAGCGACTGCAACACCACCGACTGGAATTTGTCCAACTGCTCCTGTCGGACAAGCATCTGGCATAATCGCGCCATCAACCAAAGTCGGAGTTGTCATTAATGCCTTCATTGTCGCAATGACTTTATTAATATTATCTTGCTCTTCTTCCGTTTCTGCTGCTATATTTTTATGAAAAGGAATAGGTTCAGCATGAGGCATAATTACTGGAGGCGGTGAAACGCGCTCTAAATATTCCGTTAATTCTATTTCAGTTAATTCATTTTTATTAATATAATCAATCGCTTCTTTGAACCATTTACCTGATTTAAATCCTAAATTGATTAATGTTTTTCCTGTAACTTTCATTGTTTTATTTGTTTTTATTTCCATAGTACAAAGGTCATTACTTACTACGCAATTATCCTGCGTAGTTAAAAAATATTTTTTTAAAATTTATAAATACCTGATTTTATACTTTCATAAAAACATAAATCATTAATAATATTTTAATATAAATAAACTACTTTTACTAAAGTGTATTCCATGAATTTAACGATTTAAATGAAATGAAAAAAATGAAAAATTTAACTTTAATCCTCTGCCTATTCTCTTTTATGTATGCTTGTAATTCGAGTTCATCATCAGAAGGAAATCAAATAGATGCAAGTGCAGGTTTCAATGGCGAACATTCTTTTTTGAAGACTTTAGAAGGTGAGCCTATGAAAGTTGATGGAGAGATCATTCAAAAAATGATAGACTCAACTAAACTCTCTCTTACGATTATTGGCACTGATGTAGTTGGAACATACGATTATCTTCCTGCTGAAAAAGATGCAACACGAGGTCAAGTAAAAGGGACAATTAATGAATATGGAAAAATAAAAGCCACATACAATTTCACGCAAGAAAGCGAAAAAGGTTCACAAGAAATAATCATTGAACTGATTGGCGATGGTGCAATAATTAGTGGAGATCCTGAAGATATATTCTTTTCCAAAATTTCATACAGTCCTCTAAATCAAGAAGATAAATATAGTGGAACATATCAAAATACGTTAAATGATGAAGGAAATTTCTTTGGAGAAGTGACGATTAGGAATTTGAGTCCCTCAGAATTAAGTTTTCAAATTATGACAGGAAATAAAGACGGTTGTACGGGACAAATCAGTGGAAGAGCAATAGTTCAATCAGATCAAACAATCTCTTATTCTGATCCAGATTGCGAAAAACTATCTTTTAAATTCACGGATCAGGGAATTACAATAACAGAAGAAAAATGTACACTACATGGAATAAAATGTAGTTTTAGTGGAGAATATATAAAATAAAGATCCACTAATATGGAATAGATTGTAACGAAAATATTGAATGATTTTCGTTACAATCTATCTAATTCTAAAATTTAACCAACTTTCGAACTATCACATTCTGAGCATTTTTTAATCGTACATAATAATTTCCACTAGGCAAATTCGACAATGAAATCATATAATTCTGAACATTTCCAATAACTAGATTTTGTATAACTCGCCCTAGATCGTCTATTATTAATAATTCATTCGACAAAGCCATTGCAGCAGGTTCAATAGCTATTCTTACATTTGATTGCGCTGGATTAGGAACAAGCATAAAGCCTTGATTATCAGTAAAACAATCAACTGAAATAATTGACGAATAATTAGTCATTCCATCCAAATCAACATCTTTTAACCGATAATAAGTTATTTCAGAAGAATAGGTATTATCTATAAAATTATATTTTTTCTCTTCAAACGAGTTTCCATTTCCTTCAATTTGCTCTATTGTTTCCCATGTTTTTGCGTCAGTGCTTCGCTCAATAAAAAAGGCTTGATGATCTTGCTCATTCGCGGTTTTCCATTCTAATAAAATTTTATTTTCATCTAAACAGTTTCCTGTAAAAGACAATAATTCGACTGGTAGAATCTCTGATAAAACAATATCAACAGGCAAACCATCTTTTGCATCAATCGTGAGCGTCGTGTTTGTTCCATCAGAAACGCTCGTCACGCTTCCTCCACTAAAACTTGTCAAAGTTCTATCGCCTTCAATAACCAAAGTAATCGTAATCGCTTGACTAACACCGCCATCAGTAGCAAAATTCAAATCTGGATTAACCACAGATATCGTTATTCCTCCTGCCCCATCTTCCAACATCACCAAACAAGGCTCATCATTACTCAGTAAAGGGCTTCCAATTCCAGTATAATTTCCAGCTTGAAATAAAGCATAACCATACAAATCAAGGCTATTTTTTTTAATAATATGAGCGGTCGCATCTTGTTGTAAAACGGTATAGAATGCGGTCGCAGCATTAGACATATTACTACTAAAAGTGGCTAAATCCGCTTTTGTTGTTTCTGGAATAATGACATATTCATAGGTTTTATTCGATGGTGCTGTGCCGTGATTAAGGTAAGCTGTCGCAAAATTGCCTGTGGTCGTTGTTCCATTTCCATTTTCGTTTGGTGAAGTTTGATTTTGGCGATCAATCTCAATATTATCCCCATTTGCAATATAATAACCTGTATTTATTGCATCTAAAATCCAATTAGCCGAACTACCAGAAAGCGTATTTGAATAAGGGAAAGTTGTAATTTCTGTATTATTAATTGTAATCGAAGTGCTTGTATTGGTTAGTGCATTTTGAAATAAATTAGTCGCAGTACCGTTTGCCGCATCATCATTATTAATATCACTACCCAAACAGATTAATTTTCCATCTATACAAAATACCGATTTTTTGAATGTGAAACTCGCATTGTGTGTAGCAGAAACAGCTTTTTGCTGAAAATCCATTCCAAAAACACCATATGTTCCTTCTAAATTTGCATCAATGTAACCACCATAATTACCAAAACGAAGACTTGCGGCAAATTTACTATCTGTTTCTTCATCTTGTCGGCTCGATATTGCAACTAAATCCGTCCAAGGTAAATGAATAGTCGTCGAGTTCGGCGGCATGTTCCAATTCCAACCATTAATATCAAAACCACTTGCTGTCAATCCGCCATCAGGCATGATTTCGATCGAACCATAACTTTGATAACGGCTATATCGACCATCCGCAGAATAAATTTCCGCACCCCAAAAGTAATTATTAAATCCTTTGATATTTGCAACCCAATCCGCTTGACGATACACTCCTAAATTACCAAAATTGATTTGCCAAAAACCATTTGGCAAGCTTTCTTGACCATGAGAGGACGTGTTTGAATTGCCTCCACCAGTTATTTTATTATATGCTTTTAGCAAATCCGTATCAATCGGCAATGCTAATCCTGCATCTTCCAAACCATTGGTTATTGTTGCATTAGCAAAAGGATGTCTGCCCGTTAAACTATTCGGAATTTGGTCTTCGCTCAATGTAATTCTTGCCACTAATAATGTTTTTTTCAACACATCAAAAGCCGATGTAGAGATAGAAAACTCCGTATCAGACAAATAATTAACCACTTCTGCAACTAATCGAAATGCCCCAAAAGAATAACCAGGATAATAAGTATTGTGATGAAACCCCGTATAATCGACTTTCAAACCTTCTCCTTCTTGCGATCTTGTGGTGAGCCAATTTTCCAAATATAACTTTAATCCTTTTAGATATTGCACTTTTTCATCATCCGTATCTTTGTATAAAGCCGCACCTAATTGACCTATTAAATTAGTGTAAACTTCATCCATATTGCTTTCTAATGCGGTCGGATGCCAAATGATATTTAATGTCAAATACCATTCAACCATTTTCTGAGCCTCACTCCAAAGTCCTTCCGCTTCTAATTCTGTTTTCATTAAATGTATAGCTTTCGAGACATTTCTAAAATCATAACCGATATGATGCGTCGTTTCTAAAAGACTACCCTCCGCATAGCCTTGATCAAGAATATATCGAATCGTATTTATAAAATAAGTCAAACTAGAAGCAGTATTATTATGTTTATAATCTTTGGCAAAAACATAAATAAAATCATCAATTGCTTCTATGTTTTGACTTGAAGAATAATCCGCTCCAAATAAAGGTACTCCTTGAACAATTCCACCTGAATAACTGATGCCCAATGTATTATAATCACTAACAGCAGCAGACAAATCACTTGAAACGGGCGAATCACCTAAAACAAGTGCATCATAAGTAGTTTTAAGTGCTACTAAATCAGTCAATTCTTGAGCCGTCGGAGTTTGTAGATTTACTGTTTTTGTCAATGTTTGAAAATACAATTCATCTTGCCAATGTTCCGCTCCATCCGTTTCAATAAAAGGCAATTGATTATCTGGTTTTCGCAAAGCTTGCCGATCTAAAGTATAATCAATATAGTCCAAATAAAACGTTCCACTTCCAGTAATTGGCGCTTTTATTTTCATTGTTACAATGTCCGTAGAAGCTTTTGTACCTGACATATCATAGCGATAACTGACCGTTCCTGCCCGCCAACCTGTAAAGTTAATTTTAAAAGTATAATAAAATTGAAGCGTGTTCGTATTATCATAAAATTCAAAAACTAATGAATCATTAGCTATTGCATTTGTATTATAAATCCAAATTCGAAACCGATTTTTGTAATAATCCCAAACTTCCGAAGCGACTAGACCATTACTTTGCAGATTACTAACCGTGATTACATCATTAGCCGACCAATCCCATTTCAATGATTTGTCATCCAATTTATAATGATCACTAGAAATAGAAAGCGTGCCCAAACTAGCCGACCAATCCGCAGGAACAGTCGTTTCAAAACTCTCATCTTGCCCAAAAACAGATTGACAAAAAATAAGTAAACCGATTATTAATAACTCTTTTTTCATAATACATTATACATTTATTCAAATCAATCTTTCGTTTTCTTTATTGAATTTTGTAAGCAATTAATCTAGCTTCATGTCTAACATTTGGTGTGCCGTTCGTTTCAAGCATTTCCCAAGGCGGAGGCGATAAAACTTCTGGATAACAACTATAAAATATGCGAATTAAAAATTGAGAGTTGAGAATGATTATCAATAAAATAGAAATTGTCATTTTCATAATATGACAATTAGAAAAGCCATTTTCATATAAATTAGTAGGTTTAAGCCTTTTTTGATCTAAAACTATTACTCTTTTATACGATTTAATTTTATCTATAATTTATAAACACTTAAAAATCAATACCTATTGATTTTATTTAACTCTTAGTTCGCATAAAATATTACCGAACAAAGTATTAATAAAAACTCTAAGGTTTTTAAAAAAGTGGTCATTGGCTCAATTTTAAATATTAGGTTTTATGATAGAAAATCATCTATTCAGCTAAATTATTGTTTTTTATTTAATTTCGTACTAACTTGGTCATTCTCAATTTTCAATTTTCAACTCTCAATTAATCGCATGGCACTTAACAAAAACGCGCTCATTCGCTATCGAACGATTGATAAATGTTTACAAAATCGGTATCGAAAATGGACTTTGAACGATTTAATTCATGCTTGTTCAGAAGCATTATACGAATATGAAGACAAGGAAGTCAACGTCAGTAAACGAACGGTTCAGCTTGATATTCAGCTCATGCGCAGCGATAAATTGGGTTATAATGCACCAATCGTCGTTTATGAAAAAAAGTATTATAAATACGATCAGCCCAATTATACGATTACCGATATTCCTTTGACCAATTTGGATATGAATGTCCTCTCGGAGGTTGTAGAAATGCTAAAACAATTCAAAGATTTTTCTCTTTTTTCAGAATTGAGTGGTATTATTCAACGATTAGAAGATCGTGTTTATATCGAAAAAACAAAACAGCCTGCGGTTATTCATTTAGATAAAAATGAACAATTGAAAGGCTTGCATCATCTTGACACGCTTTATCAGGCGATTATTAAAAGAATTGTATTGCGAATTACCTATCAATCCTTCAAAGCTAATGCGCCACATACTTACTTATTTCATCCTTTTATTTTAAAGGAATTTAATAATCGGTGGTTTTTAGTTGGTAAAAAAGAAGGTCAAAACGGCATTCTAAATTGGGCATTAGATCGCATTATTAAGATTGAAGCAGATTTAACAATCGACTATAATAATCATAATTTCAATGCTGATGAGTATTATAAAGATACATATGGCGTAACCGTTTTTCCCAATGATAAAGTCATAGAAATTGAACTGATTGCGGATTTTATAAATGCGCCTTATATTCTCACTAAACCTTTTCATCACTCTCAAAGACTCATCGAAAAGTACGAAGACGGTTCAGCAAAAATCGGTCTTTCTCTCCATCATAACTTTGAATTAGAACGATTACTATTAGGTTTTGGGCCAGGTGTTACAGTTTTAAAACCTGGTTCATTAAGAAGACGAATTAATTATAAACTAAGGAAAGCGTTAGAAAAATACGAGAGTTTAAAAAAATCTGATTAACTTCAAGGGGAAATACCTAATAGACTTGTACCACGGTTAGTGATTTAGCGAAACGGCAGGAAATTAAGTAGTCGCCATATAAGTCTAATAATCAATTTTATCAATAACCAATTATTATGACTTCTTTATCGTACGGAGAGAATAAAAAGTTTAACGAGCGTCTTTCTCAATCACAAAAGGTAAAAACCATTATTGAGCATTTTTATCATTGGGAAAAAACAACGCCTGACAAAGTTTTTCTTCGTCAACCTACTGGCGATAAGTGGCATTCCCTAACTTATGCGCAAGCAGGTCAAGAAGCTCGAAAGATTACCACCGTTTTACGCGAAAAAGGCTTGAAACCAGGTGATCATATTGGGATATTATCCAAAAATTGTTATCACTGGATTTTATCCGATTTGGCAATTATGATGGGCGGTTTTGTATCTGTGCCTTATTATGCCAGTTTGCCGAAAAGTCAATTGAAAGATGTCATAGAGTTAAGTGACCTCAAATTGATTTTTGTAGGAAAACTAGAAGCTTGGGGCGATAAAACCGAGGCAATTCCTTCTGATCTTCCTGTCATTAAATTTCCTCATTATATTGGTAATGCAACTATTCCTATTGGCGATGATTGGAATGAATTAATTGCTAAAACAGCACCAGTAACAGACAATTTCATACCAAAACCAGATGATTTATGGACAATAAAATTCACTTCTGGAACAACAGGTACACCAAAAGGCGTGATGCTCGTTCATGGGAAACCAGCATTAATTATAAAAAATGAAGAAAAAACGGATTGGCTAGGGCTTTATAAAATGCCAGAGATTCGTTGTTTATCTTTTCTACCACTTAATCATGTTGCGGAAAGAATAGCACTTGAAGTAACGGTTATTGCCCGTGGAGGATCTATGTCGTTTGCTCAAAGTTTGGAGACTTTCGCTAAGAATTTACAAGATACACAGCCAACTTTATTCTTTGCTGTTCCTCGAATTTGGACGAAATTCTATCTAGGTATTTTAGGTAAAATTCCAAAGAACAGGCTCAATATTTTATTTAAAATTCCTATCATTTCAGGTATTATAAAGAAAAAATTACGTACAGCCATCGGCATGCGCGATATTAAAATAGCTGCAACAGGCGCAGCAATCACCCCAGCATTTATTAAAGATTTTTATAAAGAATTAGGCATTCATTTAGTCGAAGCTTATGGGATGACGGAGGTTTGTGGCTCGATAACCAATAGCCCAGATCCTAATTCTCCGCCAGATTCTGTGGGAAAAGCTATTCCTTTTGGTGAAGTAAAGATTGATCCAGAAACAGACGAAATCTTGATGAAAACGCCTTATATGATGAAAGGATATTACAAAGCTCCTGAGAAAACGGCGGAAGTTTTAATAGATGGCTGGATGCATAGCGGCGACCGAGGCACGATTGACGAAAATGGTTATATCAGAGTAATCGGACGGGTAAAAGATGCGTTTAAAACCTCTAAAGGCAGTTATGTCATTCCTAATCCAATGGAAGAAGTATTATCTGAAAATGATTTTATTGAGCAAGTTTGTGTTGCTGGTTTGGGTATTCCTCAGCCTATTGCGTTGGTCAATTTATCGGAAGTAGGATTAGAAGAAGATAAAGCAACAATAGAAGCATCACTCAAAGAAAGCGTAGAAAAAGTGAATAGCACACGCGCTAATTTTGAGAAAATCAAAACGATTATTATTATCAAAGAAATTTGGTCAGTTGATAATGATATCTTAACGCCTACACTGAAGGTTAGAAGAGGTAAAATAGATGATACTTATAATAAAAATTACTTAAACTGGTGTGAGTCAAAGGACTTAATCATTTGGGCATAGAATTAATCATTTGATTATATAAAAATCCGTGTCCGTTTTTAAAATGGACACGGATTTTCATCATTAATTACCCATTGGAAACACGTCTTTAGTCCTTTTTTCCATTTCTTTCGCTATCACTTGCCCATCTAAATCTTGCTGTTGAAGCTCCTTTATTATATTCTGATAACTTTCGTAATCTCTATCTTGACTTAATTTAAAAACATGATCCATTTCAATTATTTCTATTTCAAATGCGACTATTGCACGCATTAATCTCTGAGTATATTCTGTGGGGAGATTATCAAAAATAGTTGTGGATAATTTGT
>CAKZLL010000167.1 GCA_937125475.1 uncultured Saprospiraceae bacterium
ATGAATATAATCCGTAGTCAAAATTAATTAATTGCTCGTTTTTTAATGCTATTTTTACTGGAAATGTCGCAGATTTTAAATGATTTGTCATGTACCAAACCCGTTCTGTTGGAACAACAATGAAAAGTCCTTCTTCATCTCCTAGTGTATAAAATTTTTCACTACCAGTCTTATAATCAGGAATAAATAGCTTATTTTGGATGGTTTTGACAAAGGCTAAAACATCAGAAACTGGCAAGCCTATTTCGCTAATACTAAGGATATTAGCAACAGAAAAAGGAAGTGTCGCATCATTATCTAAATCATGTCGAGCGATAAACTCAACAATATTTCCTACACTATCCATAAAATAAAGCGCTTCTGCATTCCAATTTGGAAATGGAATAACTTCATTATTTTTGGTATCTTTTATAATATCAAGTCGTTCTGCTAACCATTTCTTTGCAGAATTAACTTGATTTTTAGGAATATTGAATGCAAAATGATACGTCGGATTTTGAATGTTGGCAGTGTATTCAAAAATCAATTCAGTTGCGCCAGCTTGAAAATGAATAGCTTTTTTAGTGTGATTTACAATGTTTAATTCTAATTTTTTATGATAAAAATCATAGACTGCATCAAGATTATTACTTAATAAAGAAATAGATTGAAATTTCATAAATGATGATTTTAGAAAAATGAAACAACAATGATAATAACAAAAGTTACTAATTATTGTTGGTTAAGTTTTTCTTAAAATCGCCTAGTATTTATCTTTTTAAAAGCTTAACGAGGATGTTCATTACTTTAGCGCTACTTCTAAAATAAATGTGATTGCTCCATTTAGCTTGAGTATTGTTGAGGTCTCGATAAGAAGTCGTATTAATGGTTTTAATATTATCGAATGTTTTGCTTTTTAATCCTTTTTTACCTAATCTTTTTTTGCCATTAACCATACCTGAATAAGTCAGCGCTCGATCTTTTTTATTAAATAAAATCCAAACCTTATTGGCTACAATACCTAAATTTTGATACTTATCTTTATTTTCTCCATTAGGTAAGGCAATATCAGGAGCAGACATTATTAAGTTTTCAAATAGCGTAACATTAGTATTCGTCAATGCATGGAAAAAGATATAATTGCCCAAAGAGTGACAAAGCATATTGAGTTTTTTTAGTGGAAATGTCTTTTTATAAACGGTTAGTCCTTCTAAAAAAACTTGGAAACTAGGCACAACGCGTCGGGCATTTTTTTGCACTTGAGTGTAAAAAAGAGGTGAAGAATTCCAAGTAATCATCACAACTGAACCAATATTAGAAGCCGAATTTTCTAAATAAACTGATTTTAAATATTCATAATCTGTTTTAAATTTCTTGGTTTTGGATTCGCCCATTCCATGCAAAAAGAATAATACTTCTAACTTATTATGTGTTAATTGAGAATCAATAAACTCAAACAGAATTTCTAAATCAGGAATTTCATCAAAGATATTAACAGTGTCAATCGGCTCTTTTCGTAGTTGATTTTCTTCTTCAATTAAATGTCCAATAACTATTTTATCTGCTTGAACATCAATATATTGCATAGCAAATATTTGGGGGTTTAATCCTATTATTAGAATAATTATTATTAATAGTCTGTTTTTTATCATCATATTGGTGGTGTTGCTCTTATAAATAAAGCCTAGGTGAATTTAGTCTTGCTACTAAAATTACATTTTATATATTAAATAATATATTTAATATATATTATTTTTTTACAATGTAAGTGAAAAACAGAAATCCTTACATTTTATGACTTTAATCTTGAATTTCTATGAAATAAAAAAGTGTTAAGTCAATCGCTTAACACTTTTTGAGAAATTAAAACTGGATTAAAAAGTTGAAAGTAAAGAATAAAATTAAAATCCACCAAAGGACATCTAAATAATGCCAATAAACAGATAACAGTCGCAGTTTCATCTTTTTTTCAGGATCAGAAAAGTAAATCAAAACACTCATAGGTTCTTTCATCCGTTTGTATGCAGTGATTAAAAATAAGATAAAAAAGGGTAAGCCCGCGAAGATATGAACAAAGTGCAATACAGCTAATACAACAATATATTGCTTGCCAATACTTGATAAAATACCTGTGTCTAACATCCATTTCCAGCTTATCGCCTGTATGACCATAAAAGCTATTGTGATCAAAAAAGTCAATAATAATAAACGCTTATATCTTTCGGTATCATCATCTAAATAAGCCTGTTTCGCAAGCATTAAGGTATAGCTACTCGATAACAAAATCAAGGCATTGAATAAAAAGATATAAGGTAATCGAATAGGCTCAAAGCCCATCGTTGAACGTTGATATAAATAGGCTGCCATAACGCCTAAAAAAATCATTGATACACTGATTAATAAAAAGAAAAGCATGATTTTATACGGATGTAAAATCAGGTTTTTATAATCACTTTCGTATTGTTGATATGGATTTTTTGATGACATAGCCTTAATTATTTAATGAAAATCATTCAATTGAAAAGTTACTAAATGATAACACAAACTACTAAATCTTGTTGGGAAAGAATGGAAAATAAGACTTATTTAGAATGAAATTAAATATTTATACCATTTAGAAATTAAAAAGAGAAAACCTGACTTACTTTATAGTAAATCAAGTTTTCTCTTTTTTTTTAATAAAAAATGACGCTCTATTTAATAGAGAATTGTTTTGTTATTCAACGATTAATTTTTGAGTATAACGCTGTCCGTTTTCATCCATTAACATTGCAAAATACATGCCTTTTGCCAAATTTCCTCTTGATAATTCTACTTGATTAGAGTTGATATTATTAATTTGATGAACTACTTGTCCCATGACATTAATCAAAGTCAATGTGTAGTTTTTCGCTTGTGGGTTATCAAAAGTAATCAATGTACTATTTGTAAATGGATTAGGTTGTGCTTTGAAATTAACCATACTTGCCGCAACATTATCTACATTTGTAATATCAATAGTTGAACAAGTATTCCACTCATGTGCAACATACATATCCGCACCAGCGACAGTCAATAAACGACGATCTCCGAATTGAGTAGCTACACCACAACCATTTGCATCAAAAGCATAAGGATTACCAGCGCCGTTTTCCTCAGCGTTTGTTGCACCTTCAGAATGAAAACGATATTGGTAAGTACCATCATATAAAGATAAATTGATTTTGTATAATAAATCGCCATCAGGATCTTCCATTTTTAATACTTTCGTTTCATTTGCAGGAAATTGAAGCGTACCGACGACATAAATACTGTCAGGATTATGAATTTCATTGCTCATATCGACACCTAAAACAACTTGGCTAGGCGCACCTAAAGTAGGGCAATCAGAACAAATTCCGAAACAAACCACAGGAAGAGTTGTATCCGCATCTCCTAAAGTTAAGCCTCTATTATTTCCAGAATTACAAGTTGTATCAGAAACACTCTCATCATATCCCCAAGCATCACCAAATAGATATTTGTACTCATGGAAAGTATTTCCTGCGACATCCGTTAAAGTCACCGTATAAATACTATCTCCATCCATGTCAGTCAAAGTAGTCCCAGCAGGATCCCAACCTTGAAGACCACCAGCTAAATGAACACCACCGTTAGGCATTCCATTTTGAATAATCATGTTTTTCATATTGACTTGGAATGTTACATCAACACTTATAACCGTAGTAGGACAAGAAGCATCACAACTAGAAAAACAACTTTCATGAGTATTACCTCCAGCCGCTAAAGTCAAGTGACGATTACCTCCCATGTCGCAAGTTGATGGAACACTCTCCCAACTAGCACCATTTAAAAATTTAAATTGAATTACTGTGCCAACAGGTTCACTGATTGCCAATGTAACTTCATAAATACCGTCCATATCTGCATCAGTCATCGGAGTAGCTGTCGCATTCCATCCTTGAAAAGATCCTGCAAGAAAAACACCAGTAGGATCAACAGTTTGTAGATTCATATCGGCTTTAAAGGTAACATTGATCTGAGCATTGGCAGAAAAAGCCAAAAACGCGAAAGCAAATAAAATGTAGATTTTTTTCATTACGAATTAATTTTTATTCTCCTATGAGCATATAGGATTATGAATAGTTTGGTTCAGAAATAAATATATAACAAATATAAGATAAAGTGTATTTATTACACTACTTAAAAATTAGAAAATAAAATAGATTTACTTATTGGTTTGTCTTTGTTTGTATAATGGTTTGATTATTAGTTGGTTATTAATTTTAGAGTGGTCGAAATATTTCTGTTTTAATTTTTTTTAGAAAAAAAGAACTTTTATCAATTAGAAAAATGTTGTAAAAGGGATGAGATAATAAAGAAATAAGACAATGATACAAATACTAAAATATCCTCGAACACAACATATTGAAGGCTCAAGACTTCAAGAAGGGGATCAAGATTTATCGCAAGTACCTTTTAAGGTAATTAAGAATAGGCAGATTGTTGTGGAAGAAAAAATGGATGGAGCAAATAGTGGCGTGAGTTTTAGCGATGATGGCGAATTGTTGTTGCAAAGCCGAGGTCATTATTTGAATGGAGGACCGCGAGAAAGACATTTTGCCTTATTCAAAACTTGGGCAAATACATTTACTGAACCACTTTTTGAAATATTAACTGATCGTTATATTATGTATGGCGAATGGATGTTTGCGAAACACACGGTTTTTTATACTGATTTGCCACATTATTTTTTGGAATTTGATATTTACGATAAGGAAGAAAAAATCTTTTTGAGTACAGCAGAACGCCAAAAACTATTAAAGAATGCGCCTTTTGTTGTTCCTGTCAAAGTACTTCACGATGGAAAACTATCGCGTTTGGCGGATTTAAAAAAACTAATAACGCCTTCTTTTTTTATTGCCGAAAATGCAACTGAAATCCTGCAAAAAATCTGTAATTCTAAGAAATTAAGATCAGAACAAGTTTTAATGGAAACGGATCTGTCGGGTTTAATGGAAGGTTTATACATCAAAGTAGAAGAAAACGGGCGAGTCGTTGAGCGATATAAATGGGTTCGACACGATTTTTTACAAACCGCTTTAAGTTCTGGATCGCATTGGCACGATCGACCAATTATTCCAAATCAATTACAAGGGAATTTGGAGGATTTATTTATAGCATTGTGATTGAAAAGATTGTGTTGCCTTCGGCTGATTGTATGTATTTACTTTAAATTTCATACGAAATTTCAAATCAATCACCCAATCTTTTCAATCATACAATCACAACAATCACAACAAAAATTATCATGAACTGGACATATAAATACTGCCCTGAGGTAGGACAAAATTTTGATTGGGAAGCTATAACCGCAGCTTATACTTGGGTGCAAAAACTGAAAAATACGCCACAGGATCCGATTTATCATGCGGAAGGAGATGTTTATATTCATACTCGAATGGTTTTGGAGGAATTAATTGGGTTGAAAGAATGGCAAGAATTAGGAGAAACCGAACGATCTATTCTTTTTTTGGCGGCATTAATGCACGATATTGCCAAGCCAATTTGTACGGTTGAAGAAGAAAATGGACGAATTAGTTCACCACATCATGCTGTGAGAGGTGCAAAATTGGCGCGGAACCTTATTTTTAGAGAAAAATTAGGAAATATTCCGTTTAAAATTCGAGAGCAAGTAGTGGATTTAGTTCGTTATCATGGTTTGCCGCTTTGGATAATGGAAAAACAAGAACCTGAAAAAGGCGTAATAAAAGTTAGTCAAACCTTGAATTTGAGGCATTTAGCACTTTTAGCGGAAGCGGATGTCAAAGGACGAATTTGTGAGGATCAAGAAGATATGTTGGAGCGAATAGAGTTTTTTAGAGAACTCGCCAAAGAGCAAAAATGTTATGAAACGCCTTTTGTTTTTGAAACTGATTTAGCTCAATTTGCTTATTTTTCCACTCAAAACAGCTCGCCGCTTTATATACCTTTTGATAATTTAACATTTGAAGTCATTCTTCTGGCTGGCTTACCAGGATCGGGCAAAAATACTTGGATCACTGACAATGCCCATGATTTGCCACAAGTTTGTATGGATGATATTAGGCGTGAACTGAAAATTTCACCCAAAGCGAATCAAGGAAGAGTCATTCAAGAATCGCAAGAACGAGCGAAAATTTTACTCAGAAAAAAACAATCGTTCATTTGGAATGCTACAAATTTGACGAAACAGCGCAGGCAAAAACTAGTTAATTTATTTACAACCTATAAAGCGCGAGTCAAAATCGTTTATATCGAAACACCTTATTCTACACTACTTCAACGCAATAAAAGCCGACAGCACCCAATTCCGCCTCGCGTTTTAGAGCGATTTACCCATAGTTTGGAAGTGCCAAAACCCGATGAAGCCCATCAATTAATTTACTATTTGTCACATTAAATTAAATCTACCCATTAGATTTCAGAGAATTATACTTACTTTTTTGGAAATCTTCTATAATTTTGGGTGGAATTAAGTTGTTATGATTGTTGGATTGTTAAATTGTTGTGATTGTTGGAGTAGTCAATCTTTGTAAAACAATCACAACAATCTAACAATCAAAACAATCCAACGATAATCACAACCTGTTATAAACTACAATCTATTATGTTTAAAAAGTTTCATTTTAGGATTTTTATCATCGTATTGGCATTTTCGATGCCGTTAAGCGCTTCGGCTCAGACGCTTGCTGATACTGTTGCACAGATGTATAAGCAGTATTTTGAATTGCTAAAAGAGAATCAACAATTAGCGGATTCATTCAAAATGCTCAATTCAAATATCTCTAGTAATTGGACGCATGTCGATGAAAAATTGAGTAGAATTAATAATGATTTAAGTTCTAGTTTGCAACAAGTCAATCGTTTGACCAAAAATGATTTATTAACGAAAGAAGCTAGAATTAATACAAAGAAGCAAAAAATCCTAGCTACTTCGACTTTTATTCGTTCGGCTAATAATAGTTTTGATGCGATTGACGCGGCATTAGCGCAATCGGATTATTTGGGAGATGTAGGAAGTTTGAGTAGTCCGACGAATACGGATTTAGGTTTTTCTCTTTCGGATGAAGTGGCAAAAATCGTGCAACGACAAATTATTAAGAATAGATCAAAAGTAGGATCAAGCAAAAAAGCGAAAGTGATGAGATTTATACAGGAAATGGTCAAAAATCCTGTTGTTACTTCTTTCACAAGTACGGTTCCAGCTTTAGGTTCTATCAATGCCGTAGTTGGTTTGGTTTCTAATCTTGTTATTAATGATAAAAAAGTGACGGTTAAAGATTATGCCGCCTTTAAAAAAGAATTAGAAAAGTACATTTCCCATTATGAAGCGCTAGGAAGAGCGAATTCTGAATTTAATTCAAATATTGACAAGTTACGCACACAAACGGAAGGACTTCGTGTCATTGTAAGAAATTTTTCGATTGAACGAATTTTGACCATGACACCGAAAGCACAGTTTCAAAATGACGTGGAACTACATGAAATCATTAGTCAATTCTATAATCGAACGGATTTAGAAAAAGAGATTGACGATATTATTAGAAAATATAGAAAAGGAAGTAAGTTAGATTTACAAGGTGCTTTAAATGAAAAACGATTAGATTTTCCTTTCTATGCTTTTAATCAAGCTCAATTTATTCAGCAAGAATTAGAATCAATTGCGACCGAATACGTTGCAACTTATGAGCATTATCACGAAGATATTATTAAGGTTTTGATGAATAGTAAATCGCTTTCTAAAGAGCCAGCTAAAATTGATGTGAAAGCAAGGGTATTAGAAAAAAAATTAGAAGTAGCTGTCAAAGCTTTTGAACGCAATGTAAAAATCAAAGAAGTAAATAAAAATTTACAACGTATTCCTAATTTTTAATTTTTTTGAGGATCAAAAAGGGAGTTAAGGATCGGATCTCTCGAAGAGATCTGATCCTTAAAAATCGAGGTGTTACTTATTGACCATTAAAAACGTTATACTTGCAATCGCAAATTTGACTGAATGAAGAAAGAAGATATTTTAGACGATAGTGAACTAACTCAACCGCCCGAAAAAAACGATAAAGAAGACAAAACGACAGATATTCATAAGGGTAGCTGGATGAAATCTGTCATTAAAAATGGAAAATGGTATCTTATGGGTAGTATTGCTACGAAGGCAATGCTATTTTTTTTGTTACCTGTTTATACGCGTTATCTTACACCCGATGAATATGGTATTTTTAATACCTTAAATGTATTGGCTCAAATCCTTCCTATTTTTATTTCCTTTGCTCTTGATGCGGCATTTGGTCGCTTTTTTCATGATTACAAAAAAGATCCTGAAAAACTAAAAACACTTTTCTCTACAGTTTATTGGTTTGTAGCATCTTATGGGACTTTGATGCTTGTTCTAGTGATTTTTAGTAGTCAATGGTGGTTGATGCGAGCGGCAGAAGTTCCGATGTATCCTTATGCTTTTCTGACTTTTTTACCGCCACTTTTTATGCAATTAGGTGGTTTTGGTTTGGTCTTTTTGAAGCAATCATTGAAGTCAAAAATGACGAGTATTGTCGAGGCACTTGGTGCAATGACTAATATTTTGGTGACTTTGCCGCTGTTGGTTTATTGGGATTTGGGCGTTATAGCGCGACTTTTGGGAAATGTTGGTGCATCAGGTTTTATTTTTATTGTGATGACTTTTTACTTTGTTCGACAGAAAATATTGGTTTTCCGATTCGACAAAACTATGCTCCGAATATTACTTGTTTTTTCTATTCCATTGATCCCTTCCTTGGCTTCAAAATGGATTAATATGCTGTCAGATCGGTTGATTTTGTATCAATATATTGATATGGAAGCGGTCGGATTATATTCCTTAGCAGCTAATATTGCCATTTTATTATTAGTACTTCAAGATTCGATGTCTCAAATTATACAACCTGTTTCTATTTCAGGATTGGTGAATGATAAAGAACGAACGAAGGCTAAAATGGCTGATTTTGCCTTAATGATGTGGATTATTATGACGATGGCGAATTTGGGAGCGTTCTTGTTTTCCAAAGATGTTATCACGATTTTTGCAGAAAAAAGCTATGAAAATTCCTATATTTTTATTCCAATTTTAGGGTTTACCTATGTTTTAGGTTCTCAATATCGTTTTTTTAGTTACATCCTTCAATTTCATAAAGAAACAGGAATTATATCTAGAGCGACCATTTCATCAGCAGTCGCAAATGTAGTATTGAATATAATATTTATTCCAATTTATGGAGCGATTGCAGCGCCTTTTGCAACGGTTTCGGCTTCATTAGTTTTGCTCTTGTGGATCGGAATTGCAGCCCAAAAAATTGAGCCAATTCCTATGGATTGGAAAAAATTAGGAGGCATTGCGCTACTGTATTTTTCAGCAACAGCTATTGGTATTTTATTTTTGTTTCATGCAGAAGTCACTTTATTGAATTTCTTACTAAAAGGCATATTTTTTATTGGAATTGCTTTAATTGCTTTAAAAATTGGTAATTATATTGATCCAATGTTAAAATATATTAAAGATAATTTACGACTTTAATTATAATGATTATATATCTAAAATGATATAATTTTAATAAATTTGTTTTATTCGTCAATAACTACTAAACAGCTTTTATGTGCGGCATTACAGGTTTTTATTCTAGTCAATCGCCTATTAATAGTTCTAATTATTATCCTGCTCACTATCTTTTAAAGCATCGTGGTCCAGATGATGAGGGTTTTGCTTATTTGGATGGAGAAGGAAAAGTTCAATTGGCAAAAGGAAATGATACGATTAGGGCGTTTCGTTCGCATCCTCATATTCAAAGCATTGAAAAAACGAGGTTGGTTATTGGGCAGCGTCGTTTATCAATCATTGATCTATCAGAAGCTGGGCATCAGCCTTTTGTTTTCAATGATTTATATATGGTTTTTAATGGCGAATTATTTAATTATAAAACATTAAGAACTGAATTACAAGGATTAGGTTATACTTTTTTGACTGAATCTGACACGGAAGTAGTTATCAAGGCTTATCATTGCTGGGGCGAATCGGCATTTAACAAATTCAATGGCATGTGGGCTTTGGTCATTTACGATCATAAAAATAGTCAAATGGTGCTGTCGCGTGATCGTTTTGGAATTAAGCCGTTGTTTTATCATTTTGAAAATGGCGTATTGTATTTTGCGAGTGAAATGAAATTCATCCTTTCAATGGCGCGTATTTCGTGGCAACTCAATCAAAATGCGGTTTCTACTTATTTAAAAGACAATAAATCAAGTCATTCAACTACTACTTTTTGGCAGGATATTTATGAATTAGAGCCAGGGCATAGCATGGTTTTGAAAGATAAAAAACTGACTAAAAAACGGTATTGGAACTTTCAGCCAAGCTTAGTAAAACGAACGCCACAAGCTGCTTTTGAAGAGTTTACCCACTTATTCGAAGATGCGGTTCGGCTTAGAATGCAAGCCGATGTTGAGGTAGGTAGTTTGTTGAGTGGTGGTTTGGACTCGACGACGATCGTTTGTACGCTTCAAAAGTTAGGTTTTATTAATAAAGATAATTTTAAATCTTTTTCGGGGGTTCATGACCAAAAAGAATTTACCGAAACCCATTATATTCATGATACCGTTAAAAAAACAGGGCTAAATGCTGCATATATTAAAACCAATCCAAAGCGGATTTTAGAGGATTTGCCTACACTAAATAAACATATAGAAGAGCCGTTTAGATCGTTGGCGGTTTATACGCAATATTTAATTTATAAAACGATTAATAATACTTCTGATGTAAAAGTCGTGATTAACGGGCAAGGAGCGGATGAGTTATTTGGTGGATATAATCAGCAATATTTGGTTCTCTTAGCGGAATATGTTTCTAAACTTCAATTCGGTAAATTTGGTAAATCCTTATCTTTTTTAAGAAAACATCGTCCAAATACTTACGAGCGAGTTTATCGGTTGAATTTCATTAGAATGGTTAAAAATGCTTTTCAATCGGGACATTATTTTAATCAAGATGGCTATAATCAAATCACCAAAAGCCCATTGAGAGAGTATTTTAAATACGATGATCGAATGTCAATGTCGCAAGGAGTTGAAGCACGAGCGCCGTTTATGGATTACCGTTTAGTCGAATTTGGATTAACTTTGGATACACAATTTAAAGTCAATCATACTACGAATAAGAAAATTATTCGAGACTATGCCGCGCCTCTTATTCCAGAAAGTGTCAGATTGAGAAAAGATAAAATGGGCTTCACAACACCTCAAGAATTATGGCAAAAAAGAGAACTTAAAGCAAGTTTTGATCATACTTTTGAGAAAATGGCGAACCAAAAAATATTTGATATTCCTAATTTGAATGTAGCTTACCAAGCTTATCAAAAAAAGAATAAAGGCGATTTCTATTATTTTTGGCGAGTATATAATTTATATCATTGGTGCAAAGATTGGGGCGTTTTTTAGATGAAGTTGTTCATTGTCCCTTATATTAAAAAAGCCAAATAATAAACTACTACATTTTCAATTGAAATACGTATAAGCGTAGTAAAAATATATTTCATGTTATTAGTGTTTTTTGAAAATGGAATATCATAAAATGAAATAAAAATGGAGCATCAACCGTAATTGATACTCCATTTTTATTTTATGAATAGCAAATCTCTAAGCGCCACACATTAAGCAATCTGGATCATCCATATTACAAGCTTGTCCTTCTAATACTTCAACATCTTGCTCTTGTACAAGCGTTGCAGTATTGGTGTTATTCATCAAATTACCTGATAAATTACTATCTGTTTGGCTCTTTGATTTTCCATCAAATTTACGCTGGTGTTTCGCACTTAGTGTAAATTTAATTGGATCAACTGCCGCTTTAGAACGTAAATAATACATACCTGTTTTCAAGCCGCTTTCCCATGCGTAAAAGTGCATTGAACTTAATTTACCAAAATTCGGACTTTGAACAAACAAGTTCATACTCTGACTTTGACAAATAAATGCGCCTCTATCCGCAGCCATATCAATAATAACACGCTGAGAAATCTCCCAAACCGTTTTGTATAAGTCTTTCAATACTTTTGGTACATCATCGAAACTTTGGATCGATCCATTAGCAGCGATCAAACGCTCTTTCATTTCCTCATCCCAAAGTCCTAAACCAATTAAGTCTTTCAATAAATGCTTATTAACAATCACATATTCGCCAGAAAGCGTTCTACGAGTATAAATGTTAGAAGTATATGGCTCAAAACATTCATTGTTACCCAAGATTTGAGACGTTGAAGCAGTAGGCATCGGCGCAACCAAAAGGCTGTTTCTCACACCATGTTCCATGACTTCTTCTTTCAATGTATCCCAATCCCAACGTTTAGACGTTTGTGCGCCCCACATATCAAATTGGAAAATACCTTGACTCATCGGAGAACCTTTGAAGGTAGAATATGGACCTTCTTCTTGTGATAATTGACAAGATTCGCTCACAGAAGCAAAATAAATCGTCTCAAAAATATCTTTATTTAATTGACGTGCCTCTTTACTATCAAAAGGAAAACGCATTTTGATAAAAGCATCTGCCAACCCTTGAACACCGATTCCAATCGGGCGATGACGCATATTAGAATTGCGTGCCTCTGGAATTGGGTAATAATTGACATCAATAATTTTATTCAAATTACGCGTAACAATTCTTGTGATTTTGTATAATTTATCAAAATCGAACTCCTTATTTTCGTTTACAAAGTTGGAAAGCGCGATTGATGCTAAATTACAAACCGCTACTTCATCTGGAGAAGTATATTCCATAATCTCCGTACACAAGTTACTAGAGCGAATTGTTCCTAAGTTCTTCTGATTCGATTTTTTGTTACAAGCATCTTTATATAACATATAAGGCGTACCTGTTTCGATTTGAGATTCTAAGATTTTAGTCCACAAATCACGTGCTTTGATAGTTTTTCTACCTTTGCCTGCTGCTTCATATTCCAAATACTTTTGCTCAAACTCTTCGCCATAAGTATTGTACAAGCCAGGACATTCGTTAGGACACATCAACGTCCATTCTACATCTTCTTCTACACGTTTCATGAACAAATCAGAAATCCACATGGCATAGAATAAATCTCTAGCACGTTTTTCCTCTTTACCGTGATTTTTCTTCAAATCCAAGAAGTCAAAAACATCAGCATGCCAAGGCTCCAAATAAATAGCAAAAGCACCTTTACGTTTTCCACCACCTTGATCTACATAACGAGCAGTATCGTTGTATACACGCAACATTGGAACAATACCATTCGACATTCCACCTGTACCTTTGATATAGCTACCTTGTGCACGAATATTGTGAATGCTCAAACCAATACCACCCGCAGATTGCGAAATTTTAGCACAGCGAGTCAAGGTTTCAAAAATACCAGAAATAGAATCTTCCGTAGCACTCAACAAGAAACAAGAAGACAATTGTGGTTTTGGTGTTCCTGCATTAAATAGAGTAGGCGTAGCATGAATGAACCACTTTTCAGACATCAAGCCATAGGTTTGAATGGCAGAAACAATGTCTTCTCCATGAATACCAATAGCAGCACGCATCAACATATATTGAGG
>CAKZLL010000168.1 GCA_937125475.1 uncultured Saprospiraceae bacterium
TTTAATAAATGAAATAGGTGATAGATGATTTATTATTACCTGTATTCGTCAAAAAACCAATACTCTAAACATTAAAGATAAGACAATAGGTTACTAATTTGATAGTTAAAGAAGTCACATTAATAAAGAGGCAAAAAAAGAACTGAACTAGAATTTGAATATCGAAAGAAAAATATATGATAGAAAATTGTCACAAATTACGTGACAGCAAGTAAAATGAATAGAGGTAAAAAACCTTTCAAGATAATTTGGGTGGGCGATAAAAAAAATAACAATATGTCATGTCATTTATTTAGAATTATAAAATAAATTTATAAATCATGTTTTTTGGGTGTAATTCTGTTTTTCGCATTAATTATTTTAAAAGGTAGTCATCAGGTGAGTTATTGTTCAAATTATTAGTTGAGACACCACTAATTAACCTCAACACTTCACTCATCTGATGACTTTTATTCAAAACGAAGAATTGAATTACACCCTGTTTTTTTAAGAAATTACATGATTTGTTGGGCATATTTTAAGAAAGTAAACGTGAATGTACTATAAGTATTAAATAATGTACTAGAGTTGTTGTTGTAAAAAAATCATGAGTTTTTAATTCAATCATTTGTAATTGAAGGTAATTTATCAGATGTCTTTTTTGAAAAAATATATTTAATTTATTTGTTTGATTATCAGGTGATTAGGTGTTTTTTTGTAATGGATTTAAAATAAAATAGAAAAAGAAAGGTAACGTTTTTGCTCAAAAAAGGATGAAATAAGTGTAAATAAAAAGTAAGATACAAAGACGAAAAATCTTTAATTAAGTAGCTACGATTAAAAATTCGCCACGTATTACTAAATCCAAATTTACAACTCACAGGGTGAATTCCGAAAAGCCTAATTAAAAATAGAGTAGGAAAATTTTACAAAAATAGAAAAATGAGTAATATAAGACTTAATGCATATCGTTTCAATGGTCAAGATTATAGTTTCGTAAATCCAATTAATGTAGGAGGAGCTCCTGTTGATGCAGACTGGAGCCGTTGGGCAATGCTTTATAGTACACAAACAAGTCAAGGAACAGAACTTTTCCGTTTGTACTGTTTCAAAAAAGATACTAATGACACGATCTACCAATTTGGTTTCAATGCTGGAGCAGGACTATATGAGTATGGTTATCAATCCATACCGACTTTGAAAATTACTGGTGTAGGACCAACATGTAATACATCTACATTCAATATGTTACATGATGGGGAATCGTACAGAATGTATTTCCAAGATTCTCATAATCATGCTGTTTTACACCAATTTGTATGGAATGGTCGTGAGTATCAAGTAGAGAATCGCACACCGACTTTGAATATACAAGGTATACCAGCTAATGCCGATATGAGAAAAACAGCTATGCTTTTCGCAAAAGGAAGCAATCAGCCAGGGTATCATTTTTATACAGTAGCACAAGGGACGAATGCACCTCTAATTCAGTTCAAATTTGATCCATCTGCGCGTGCTTATGTTCGTATCAATGATGTAGCTCTTAATGTTGTTACTCCTTCTGGTTCTAATTTTGCTATGGCAAATCAGGCTGGTGATGGAGCTTATTGGTTCTATTTCTTAGAAGGACCTGGTACAGTAGCTTAATTATAGGTTTATTTTAATCGTTAAGCAAAGATGAGAAAATCCATAATCTTGAAAAAGGTTATGGGTTTTTTATGTATATAAGTACACTGTGTAAAAAGTTTATTTATGTTTTAGTTGCAGCGCAACGACACCGTTTGTAGTAAAATATTAATTGTCGTTTTAAGGTGCATTGCACCTTAAATATCCTGTTCCTTGATAACTACAAACGGTGTCGGTTCTTTGAACCTTAATCCTTAATCTATTTCTGAAGTTGGTATTATTATGTTAATTGAATTTATACTCTACCTACAACCATCAGGTAGAGCAATAAAAAAATATTCTTATAAGAAAGCACCTTGATAATTTTTAGGACAGGACATATTGATTTCCTGTTGTTTCCATATCAATAAGATTTTTTGTGTAACCTTATTTTAGGACGGGGCAATATAAAGTAAAAACGGGCTGCTTCAAATATTGAAGCAGCCCGTTTTTATACGAGAAGAGGTAAATGATATATTTAATCTAATGCTACTGGGAGCGCCTGTTTTGTAGAGTTAAGGCCCAATTTAAGCCCCATAAGGGAAATCAAATTATCTATTGTTCCAAAATCTTTTCCAAAAGAACCCGTTAAGAAAATGTCTTTTTTGATTTTGTATTGAATAATTCCTGCAGAGCGAAAAGTGGTAAAATCAGTTGTTTTTCGCCTTAGAAATTCATATGCAATACTAAAAGAATTACTGACTTCTATTTCAAGTTTTCCACCAATATCTAAAGCTTTATCAAATTTAAAATCATCTACTTCGATATCAGATGCACCATTAACAAGATAACGACCATAACCATATAAATGGATATAACTAGAATTATCTTTTTTGAGTGGCAGTGAAAATTTGAGGGTCAGCCAAGCGCCAAAACGTCCAAATTGAGTACCAATTGAATCACCTTCCGCATCTATAAAACTATAGGCAGAAGCCGCATTTAATGAAAGTATTGGCTTAGTAGCAAGTACATTTGTAAGTGGTGAAATACTATCCTTTTGACTATATAGTGTATTAATACTATCAATAATGGCTTGATATCGTTTAGGGCTATCAGCCATTAATTCAAATGTAGCTCCTGCGTTTTGTTGAGCTTCAAGAAGACTTTGTAGACCAAGTCTTGTAGCATTATAGGATTTGTGTAGTTGCTCTTTATAAGATTTTGGATATATCCTAAATAAATTTGCTCTTGATCCTACGGCTACATTTCGTACATTTTTACCTGCATTGTTGGTTTCAGTGAGATAAGCTAGTGAAATAGAAGTTTGTTTGATGCCACTAAAAGGATTCATCGTCTTCTTTTTACTATTATATCCCATGTAATTTAATGCTGTTCTTCTTTTTGATTTGATGTACCAATAAGGTGTTAACTCAATGGAAAGATTTTTAGGAATACCATTAGCTTCTGCAAATTGATTGAGTATTCCTAGTGTAAATGCCCGTGGTGATTCTGCTGTAATATCGGCTTCTGATACGCCTAAAAGAATAAAACCTGGCGCAGTCGGTGCTGCTAATTCACTTAATGTAATCGTACTATCTTGTGCATTTACTAATTGAATCGCAATAATGAGTTGTAATAAAATTAATAATTTTCTCATGATAATTTGATTATTGAAGTGTAGTTAGCAATTACTTTATTTGGTGTTACGACTATGCTATCTGAGGTAGGTTTTAATGTTGCCTCTACTGCTCCGCCAGTTAATTTATAATCAATAACAGTCGTTTTAATTGCAGCATCTCGCTCGGCATCGGATGCAATATGTCCAAAGTTTTGGACGATTCTGATGAAGATGTCAGCCTCTTGAAGTTCAGTGCCTGTACCTAGTGTTATTTGATTGACATTGCCACTATCAGCATTAGAACTTACGATTTCTTTGGCTTTAGTATCGCTCTTTTTTTTAAGGAAAATACTGGTAAAAGTAACTCCAGTAGTGCCTATCTGAACCTCTAGTGTAATTGGAGAGGTTGACGCACCAATTTTGTAGTTTAGTATCATGTTTTAATATTTTTATAATGTTTAATAAAAAATATATAATTAGTTGTTAATGTGGTTGTTAGGGTAATTAAAGTTAATAATTTCTTTTTTTATAATAAAAGAGAACTAACATTATTTTGAGTGAGTAGAAATAATGTCAGATAATTTAGGTTTAAATATAGTGAATTTATAGCTTTATGTAGCATTATAAATTGCACAATTATTTGCGGCATAAGACCAAATCCATTTTATCACTTTTATGCTAAAGTCAATTAATATATTTCTTATTTATACCTTTATCTAGGAAATAGTTACCTTTTTTAAAAGAAAAGATTTGGAAATAAAACAAGAAGCGCTAAAAAGACAATCTGAATAATTATAAAAGGAATAATGCCTCTATAAATTTGTTGTGTTGTAATGCTCGGAGGTGCTACCCCTTTTAGATAAAATAAAGAAAAACCGAAAGGTGGAGTAAGAAAAGATGTTTGTAAATTCATGGCAATTAAAATTCCAATCCATAACAAATCCATACCTAATGCTTCAAAAATAGGTGTAACAACTGGAACAAGGATAAAAATGATTTCAATAAAATCAATAAAAAAGCCAGCTATAAAAATCACCAACATTACAATAAAAAGAAAAGCATAAGGTGATAAATTAGCATTTTGAATAAGTTCTACTAAATAAGTATCACCTCCCATCGTTCTAAAAACAAGGGAAAATGTAGTCGCACCTAACAAAATCCAAAACACCATCACGGTTAGGTGTGTGGTTTGTTGCATGACTTCTTTAAGTACTTGAAAGCTGAATTTTCTTTGACCAATAGCTAAAATCGTCGCGCCCAATGCACCAACTGCTGCGGCTTCGGTAGGCGAAGCAATCCCAGCAAAAATAGAACCTAGCACTGATAAAATTAGCAAAAGCGGCAAAACAAAGGCAAGAATTACCTTCTTGAGAAAGTCTTCTTTTTTATATTCATCAATAATCTCTTGTGAAATCGGAGGCGCGACATCTTTATAGATATGAGCAACAATTAATATATATATAATGTAACAAGCCACTAGCAAAACACCAGGAATTAATGCCGCAGAAAATAATGTTCCGACATCAACACCACCAGTAGTTGAGCTACTGCTAATTGTACTCGCCAACAAAACCAAGACAATAGAAGGCGGAATAATCTGACCTAACGTCCCAGAAGCGGCGATTGTGCCAGTAGAAAGTTCTGGTTGATAGCCATTTTTGAGCATGGTTGGTAAGCTGATTAATCCCATTGTAACGACTGTTGCGCCCACAATTCCCGTAGAAGCAGCCAAAAGCGCTCCGACAATAACAACAGAAATCGCTAAACCACCTCGAACTTTACCAAATAGTACCGCCATTGTTTCGAGAAGTGTTTCCG
>CAKZLL010000169.1 GCA_937125475.1 uncultured Saprospiraceae bacterium
GCCATTTTTTTAGCATCTATCAATAAGATCTTTGGATCAAAAAAACTGTGCTGTTCTAAGGTTTTCTCATCTTCCAAAATCAAATTCTCATCTTTTTTATTTGCCTCTGACAATTCCTGAATTTCAGGATATTTAATTAAAATCTGGGCAGCTTTCGCTAATTTTCTTCCATCTAGTTTCTGATAACCTTCCTGGGCATATTGATATACTTTTTGAGTATTTTTCAATATTTTATTCGACATTTCATGTTGTGCGAATACTGAACAACTGATCCAACAAGTAAAAAATAAAAGACTGTACCGTAGTTTTCTCATAGTTTCTTTTAAATTTAAATAGGCGCTCTCTTTATTCTATAATTAATTATATTTAAAAATATAGATTAGTTGCTAATCTGGAATTTTATTCATCACAAAAAAATAACTTTTTGTAGAAATCGTTACTCTAATACTAAGCTTTTTAATAACTTTACTAAAGTTTAGAATTCTAAATTAATAAAACTGTGTACAATAGAATCTAAGTAGTTATTTCATTCTTTTATTTATCAATTCATGTCTTATTATGTAAGAGGCATTTATTAAATGAATAAAATTAGTAGTATTATGTTTGCTTGGATAAAATCAAAAAATACTAATTATAACTGCTTTCCTCCCTTGCAATGCCACATTATTTTAATCAATTCAATTTGCAAAATGCCCTTTCTATGACAAATAATAAAACTGGGATTGTTTCCTATTTATTTTTTGCAGCTTTGCTTTTATGTGTAAATACTTTGCAAGCACAAACGATTCATGCAATCATTTTTGCTGCAACAGATGACGCTACAATTGGCAATGGAACACAAAAATCTTATGATTTGATTTCTCGTGAAGTTGAAAATGTTCTCAACCAAACAGGTATGAAATCTAAGCTGTATTACAAAACTGGTGATTCTTTTTCACTCGGAAGTTATCAAAGCGTGATGGCGGATTTGGAGACGGAGGACTTATCTAATGATGTTGTTTTATTTTATTTTTTGGGACATGGTTTTCAAAGTGACAATCCATATCCAAGCCTATTATTTCAAAATACAACTGGCGCAGTCACAGAGCAACAACTCGATGAAGCCGCAGTTAATTTGGATGATATTCGTAAAGAATTACAACAAAAAAATGCAAGGCTAACTTTGCTAATCGGAGAAGCTTGTAACAATGAACTCGATTTAGATAATATTCAATACAAAGAAGATACAGAAGTTGTTTCTAACTTAACTCCTCCCCTCGCCTCAGAGAAAAAATTTAGACGACTTTTCTTGGAAGCGGAAGGCATGATTATGGCTTCGAGTAGTCGCAGCGGTCAACCTTCGTATATCAGTAGTACCGAAGGTGGAGCTTTTACACAATCATTTTTGAGGGCACTTCGAAGACAAACACAAAAAAGTACGTTGAGTAAAGCGTCTTGGATTAAGCTATTTGATGATACACGATCTAAGACTAAAAAATTAGCGAAAAAGAAAAAATTCTCGACGATTCAAACGCCTCAATTTCAAGAAATTGAAGATATTCGATATAAAAAGCCAGGAAATGTTGAACCTCCAGGTAAACGACCTAGAGTAACTTTTTGGACTAGATTAGTCGCTTTTGTTGCACCTAATAAGGTAGAAAAATCTTTTAATCGCGCTCTAAAACAAGGCGATTTATTGGATTTGGAAACGATTTTAGCCCGTCAAGGCGAAAAAGGAGATCGTATTAAAATGCAAATGCTCAAAAAAAATCCTGTGACTTTTTATATGGCTCAAGCGATTATTTTTGAAGAAAAACAAGACACTGTTAAGGCGTTGATGAATTATTCAATTGCTTATGAGTTAGGAAAAGATAATCGAACAAAACGAGATCAAGCCCTAATTAATAAAATTATTAAACTCAATAGCAAGCATCGAGTAGTTGAAGGATTGAATGAAGCCAGAAATTATCAAACATGGCTCAAAGGAAAATTAGAACAACAAAAAGCATCTTTTGAAAATGATATTTCAGATGTTGAGACCAATATTGTTACTTTAAAAAATGAAATAGATAATATTGAAGCGAACATAGATCAAGATCGAAGCTCCATATCTGATATGCAATCTGCTAATGAAACTGATAAAAATAGGATAAAAGATATTGAGAAAGAGATTAAAAAAATTGATGTTAAACGCAGCCAAAAAGTAGAAATCAAACTCACTAGCCTTAAAAAGGATTCTAAACAAACACTTGAAAAAATCAGTGCTTTGATGGATAAAATTGAGCGTGATGGCGTAGTAGATAATCAAAAAACAGTCACAATTGATGATGCAACAGTAGAATTTCAATTTGCTAAACGGAATACTGCAGCAAGCCTCGAACCGACTGCAACAGGCTATCAATTGGGCAAGCATTGCACACCTGATATTTCTAATATGACTGAAAGTTTAATGGATATTTTGTTGCGTCCAGTAGATGATGTACCGAAAAAATCTAGATCTGAATTGGTCGTAAAAGTCAAAATAATAGGCAATGCAGATTGGACAGGAAGCGGTAAAACCTTGAATATCAATTATATTGGTGAAGAAGATATTTTTCAAGAATATACTAATAAAGATGGCGAATCTAAGGTTTTCAATATTGACCAAGGCGATGCAAAAAAAATAAGTAATGAAGAATTAGCATTTTTGCGCGGTTATTGTTCTTATAAAATTATCAAACGGATTTTGGATGCAAAAGGAATAAATGACTATCGAGTCAAATTTCAAGCGATTGAACACGAGCGTCCAGAGGCATTAAATGATGGAAAAGATCCTGGAGCGCCTTATCGTGGCGTGAATATTGATTTAACCATTGAGAATTTATTCAAACATTATTTGGATAAAATCAAAGAATTAGAGGAAGAAATTGAGAATATTGAGGATGGAATTGCTGCAAGAGAACGAAATATTCGGGATATTCGTCGCGATATTAAAGAAAAAGAAACATTGATTGATGAAAAAAATACAGCAATCGCTAGAGAAGAAGCTAAAAAAGCTAAATTACAAGAAATTCTCAATGATGCCGAAATTAAACAAGGATTAAATAGTTATGTTAAAGATGAAATTGAAAAAGTTAGGAATATTCAGTTATTGAAGAAATAAAATATAGAAATAATTAATAATTGAAATATATTTTTTATTAATCTTCTGTATCTTTGTCCTATTCTTTTAAGTTAGTATAAGTTTTTTTTAAAAACAAAAAGGTGATTTTATAAAAACATAAATCATTGTTTATCAGCACTTTGCATTTTATTAAATTCAAGTATAAACAGTGAAACCATCAAACAGTAAGACAATGGAGCAATAAAATCACTTCCACATAAGATAAATCAAATGATGTTACGTTTTTTCGCTTTATGGATAATGAGTTGCTCTTTTTTGAGCATGCAGGCGCAAGATGCTCCTTTTAGGCATTGGAACTTCGATGGTTCAGAAAGTGAATATTTGGGGGCAATGACTAGCGTTATAAAACCTAATATTTCTGAAGGAGTTAAAGATTTCGGCGTTTATTTGGATGGAAAAAATCATTACTTTACGCCTCGTGGCTTGGATTTAACTGATGATTTTTCGATCTCTTTTTGGATCAAACCAACTAACGCAGAAAAGCCACAAACGATTTTCATTCAAGAAAAAATAGCGAATAGAACATCTCAAACAGAGCGTTTTTTACATTTCTTTATGCAAGGCAAAAAGCTATTTTTGAAGGATGAAAAAAACTATCTAAGTTTAAAATCCATGCCAATCGAAGATGGAGAATGGTATTTGGTGAGTTATTCTTATGATGGCTTTGAAGCTAAGATTTTGTGGCAAGGCGAAAAAGTTTACTCAACTGGAAAAGTTACATTGTACAATAAACTAGCGCAGCGGAGTGATGTTTTAAGCATTGGTAAGGAATTTACAACTTACTCCAAATTTGAAGGTGTTTTAGATGAAGTCAAGATTTTTAATCGAGCGATTAAAGACAATCAAGTTATGACAGATTTTGAAACAAATTTGCCGATTGTTATTACTGCTCCTATCGCTGAACCAGATACGCCAAAAGCTGAAATCCCCAAAGAAGTCAAACCTATTGAGCCTGAAAAACCAGTAGAAAAAATAGTCGATGATTATGCAAAGGATTATTTGAGTGGTCGAAAAAACGATATACAACACGAAATTAGCGTTACAGCTACCAATATAGAAGTCGAAGTTTGGGATTATGATGAATTTGATAAGGATCGAATTTCCATTACTTTAAATAATTCGCCTTTTTATGGCAATGCTAACCGAGATCGGATTGTACAAAAAAAGCGCAGACGGGAAGTTTATAAATTCAATCTTGCCAATGAAAAGATCAATTATTTGACTTTTATTGCCGAAGATATGGGACTTTATGAATCACAAAATACCGCAGCAGTTCGCTTAATTGTCGATGGTAAACAGTTTGATGATATTTATAAATTGGTATTAACCAAAGAACAGAATGCTGTTTTAAAAATCGTTCATGTTCCTTTAAATCCTAACAAAAAATCGATTGTTCCTGTCGTTGCAACTCAAGAAGATAATCAAGATACTTACAAGGTAGTGGTTGATAATGATGTCCTTGATCCGTTGGTGGTCAATTCTACGGATATTTCCATTAAGGTTTTGGGTAATCAAG
>CAKZLL010000170.1 GCA_937125475.1 uncultured Saprospiraceae bacterium
CTGGAATAAGTTCATTTTTGATCATTAATCGAAGAAAATGAGCAGAAGTAACACCAAATGCTACACCAACTAATAAGACTTCCATAAATGTCCAAAGTACTTCTAAAGACATTTCAAAAAGCCCTCCAGTATGTGAAACACTAATAAATCCAAAGACCAAAACTGCTGATAACGCGCCAATCGGATCAATTAAAATACCTTCCCATTTCAATACAGTCGCAACATTTCTAGTCAATGGTACATTGCGTAAAATAGGTGCAATAACCGTAGGCCCAGTTACAATAATTAAGGCAGAAAATAAAAAAGCCATTTGCCAATCTAAAGCACAAATATAGTGCGCTGCTAGACCGCCTCCGACAAATGTAATCAGAGAACCTACTGAAACTAATCGTAAAATCGAAGAACCAACACTTTTAAATTCTTTAAATTTGAGCGTCAAACCACCTTCAAAAAGAATAACACCAATTGCTAAAGAAACAAACGAGAACATTGTTTCACTCAAAAACAAGCCCTCTCCTTCTCCTCCACCTTCATTCATTGGATCAATCAATTTTTCGCCTAACCAATATTGAGATAATGGACCAACAATCAAACCAATAATAATCAAAGGTAAAATAGCAGGCACTCTTGATTTCCATGCCAACCATTGAGCAGAAATTCCTAGGATAACAATTGAAGATAATTCAACCATAAGCTTAATTGTAAAATTGTATTTTTATATAATTATATTATTGCATAAGTCTTTATAGACTAAAATTTTATATCTACCTTGTTTTTAACCAAGAGTAAATATAAAATTTTAATTCATATATAGAAAAATTTTAAACTAAAAGAACAATCAAATCATTTGTCATTTTTAAACGATTACGATCTAATTTATTCTAACAATCTAAACCGTTATGTTTTCTTTTTGGAAAATTTCAGGTAGTTTGAAAGGTTCATTTCTAGATATGATACCACCACCAATTACGTCTTCTCCTTCGTAAAACACAGCAGATTGTCCTGGCGCAATACCACTTGCATTCGCATGAAACTCAACTTTCACTTCGTTAGCATTCAAAGGGCTTAACGTACTCATGATACCAGAACTATTATAACGAATCATTGTGCGAGATTCAATTCCATCTGGAATAGTTTCGTATTTCATCGAATTAATACCGCCAACTTTCATCGTATTTTTAATTAAATCATCTAGTTTTCCTAGAACAACTGTATTCGTTTCAGGAATAATTTTAGTGACGAAAGCAGGATAACCAAATGCAATACCCAAGCCTTTTCGTTGTCCAATAGTATAAAATGGATAACCTGCATGTTTGCCAAGTACCTTTCCATTTTTATCAACAAAATTTCCGCCTTTCACTTGCTCTTCTAAGCCATCAACACGATGTCTCAAGAAGCTACGATAATCATTATCTGGCACAAAACAGATTTCGTAACTTTCTGCTTTTTTAGAAAATTCCTCATACCCCAAATCAGCCGCCAATTGACGGACTTCGGATTTCAACATATTACCAATCGGAAATTGAGTGCGCGCCAAACATTCTTGACTTACGCCCCAAAGTACATATGATTGATCTTTCTTCAAATCCTTACTTCTCGAAATGAAATGACGACCGTTAGCTTGATTAATAACAGCATAATGTCCTGTGACAATAAATTCACAATCCAGTGCATCCGCTTTTTTCAATAAAGCATTCCATTTAATATGTGTATTACACAACACACACGGATTAGGCGTGCGCCCTGCCAAATATTCATCTACAAAATTATCAATCACATAATCGCCAAATTCTTGACGAATATCCACTATAAAATGATGAAAACCGCGATGTACAGCAATAGACCTCGCATCATTAATAGAATCTAAACTACAACAGCCAGTTTCTTTCTTTGAGCTACCAGAATTGGCATAATCCCATGTTTTCATCGTAATTCCGATGACTTCATATCCTTGTTCGTGCATCATTAGAGCTGCTACAGTACTATCAATACCGCCACTCATTGCTACTAAAACTCTTCCTCTTTTGCTCATTTTTAAGTTTTCTAAAATTCACAACTCTTACCTATCTATTTACAAAAATAGGTTTTTTAATATTGCTCAGTCAAATATTTTCGACATTTAGTACTAAAGGTTTGATATTTAATGAAAAATATCTTTTTTTCAAATGCCTAATTTCTTTAAAATTTCACTTCATTTTTATATAAAAAAACAATCTAAGATGTCTTTTAATTAAATGATAATCAACAACTTATTTCTTTTAATTAACAGTCTTAATACTTTCTAAATCATGCAATATGAATATATTAAATAATTTTTTTAATAATATAAGTGTAAAATTATATATAAAAAATGTTATTAATATGAATAATTGCGTCTTAATATTGTAAGTTCGTTTATAATTAGATCTTTCTTATATATACAAAGAGACAACAAAGTTAAAGTAAAAACAGTTTGTTTTAGTATTATTTTTTGAAAGATTAAATAAGTACGTCAAACAATATCACCAAACGCTTTATTAATGAAACATTTTTTTCTTCTTGTATTTCTTTCTCTACAGGTGATCTCATCTGCTCAAAGACCTTGTTCTAATCCAAAAAAAGCCAAAATTTTGACTAATTCCTTTCAATGCCATTGGAAAATAGTAGAAATTAAGGACACAATTTCGGCTACAATTGTTCATCATGAACGTTCTTTTATTCCTTGCGCATTCAAATCAAGTGCTTCTGTAACAATTGTAAAAGTAAAAAATAGAAAAATTCGGATCTTGGATGTTTGTAATTTAAAAGACTTCAAAGTAGGTCAAGTTGTCAAAATTGCGCCAATAGAACCCCCTTATTCTGCTATTTCTATTCCAACTTATTTCGAAAAAACTAGAAAAGGACGCTATATATATAGGTGTAATAAGTACGATGAAAGTGTAAAAAGAACGATTTGGGGGCAGATTATTCCCAAAGACCTTGGTCGAAAGAAAAAATCTAAGCAACAAAAGCCTATAAATAGTCATTAAAAACGATTGACCATAAATGATAAAAAATTAATAGAAAGGTAAAACTTGAAGCTATTCGCTTATTAATTGTTTATTGTGAATCACCTACTATTTAATCTTTTCCTGTCTTTTTGTCAGAGAGAAGCATCAATCTTGTCAGATTTATTACTCGATATTTACATAAATGTCATATTAATATATTCAATAACGGATTGGCACATGCATTGATAAATAGATTATTGAAATAGCAATTTTAATTTTCATTTTTTTTGAAAATTCTAAAATAATAAATAGAAAAACCAAAACAAGCATGGGTAAGATTATCGGAATCGATTTAGGAACAACAAACTCTTGCGTGGCAGTACTTGAGGGTAATGAGCCAATTGTAATTGCCAACGAAGAAGGCGGAAGAACAACTCCGTCGATTGTTGCTTTCTTAGATAATGGAGAACGTAAAATTGGTGACTCGGCAAAACGTCAAGCAGTGACCAATCCGACACGTACCGTTATGTCTATTAAGCGTTTTATGGGTCAACGCTTCAGCGAAACGGGTAATGAGAAAGAGATGGTGTCATATAAAGTCGAAAAAGGCGCAAATGACACAGTACGAGTGAATATTGATGGCAGACAGTACTCTCCACAGGAGATTTCTGCTATGGTTCTTCAAAAAATGAAAAAAACAGCAGAAGACTTCTTAGGTCAAGAAGTAACAGAAGCTGTTGTAACTGTACCAGCTTACTTTAATGACTCTCAACGTCAAGCAACTAAAGAAGCAGGTGAAATTGCAGGTTTAAAAATTAAACGTATCATCAATGAGCCTACTGCTGCGGCATTAGCTTATGGTTTGGATAAGCGTGATCAAGATATGAAGATCGCTGTTTATGACCTTGGTGGTGGTACTTTCGATATTTCTATCCTTGAGATGGGAGATGGTATTTTTGAAGTAAAATCAACTAATGGTGATACACACTTAGGTGGTGATGATTTCGATTATGCTATTATTAATTGGTTAGCAGATGATTTTCTTAAATCAGAAAGAATTGATTTAAGAAAAGATCCTATGTCAGCTCAACGTTTGAAAGAAGCAGCAGAGAAAGCAAAGATTGAATTGTCTTCTTCTTCTTCTGTTGATATTAATTTGCCATATATCACAGCAGTTGATGGTGTGCCTAAACACTTAGTCACTAAATTAACGCGTGCTAAATTTGAGCAATTAGCTGATAATTTGGTATCTCGCACACTTGGACCTTGTGCTCAGGCTTTGAAAGATGCAGGTTATTCAAAATCTGATATTGACGAAGTTATTTTAGTGGGTGGATCTACTCGTATCCCTAAAATCCAAGAAGCAGTTGAAGCATTCTTTGGTAAAAAACCAAATCGTGGTGTTAATCCTGATGAGGTTGTAGCTTTAGGAGCTTCTATTCAAGGTGGTGTTTTAAGTGGTGATTTCAAAGGTGAAGGCGTTTTATTATTAGACGTAACTCCGCTTTCTTTTGGTATCGAAACTATGGGTGGTGTT
>CAKZLL010000171.1 GCA_937125475.1 uncultured Saprospiraceae bacterium
TTAAATCATATAAGAGAGTAATAGTTTTATAGTAAAAAAGGCTTAAATCTGGTAATTCATATTAAAAATAGTTTTTTAATTATCATATTTTAAAAATAATAATTTGTATTTTATTGATAATCATTATCAATTCTCAATTTTAAACTTTTAATTCGCATAAACAATCAATTTATAAAAATATGGAACAGTTTGATTTTCAAAATCAAAAAGTATTGATTCGAGTGGACTTTAATGTGCCATTGAATAAGGCTTTGGAAATTACAGATGATACGCGTATTCAAGCAGCATTACCTACAATTAAATATATTTTAGAAAAAGGTGGAGCGGTTATTTTGATGTCTCATCTAGGACGACCACTCAAAAAATTGAATGACGATGGTTCAATTAATCGCGCTCGTTTTACGCTAAATCATGTTGTGCCGCGTTTGTCTGAACATTTGGGGCAAGCAGTTGCTTTTGTTGGTGATACGGTCGGAACGGCTGTTAATGAGGCAGTTGCGGCATTGAATGCTGGCGATGTTCTAGTTTTAGAAAACACGCGTTTTTATAAAGAAGAAGGAAAAGGAGATGCTGATTTTGCCAAACAATTAGCAGACCTAGCTGATTTTTATGTTAATGATGCATTTGGAACGGCTCACCGCGCTCATGCTTCAACGACTACTGTTGCACAATTTTTTGATACTGATCATAAATCTTTTGGCTTTTTATTAGAAAAAGAATTGCTTAATGCAGCGAAAGTAACGAATGAGCCTGCTCGTCCATTGACTTCGATTGTGGGTGGTGCGAAAGTGTCAGATAAGATTTTATTATTGGATAAAATGATTGAATTTGTTGATAATTTAGTCATCGGTGGCGGAATGGCTTATACTTTCAAAAAAGCGCAAGGTGGTCAAATTGGAAATTCATTGTGTGAGAATGATAAATTGGATTTGGCGTTAAGCTTATTAGAAAAAGCGAAGGCGAGAGGCGTGAATGTTTATTTGCCAGAAGATTCAATTATTGCAGATCAGTTTTCGCCAACGGCAAACACAGATACCGCAGCAAGCAACGAAATTCGAGCGGATTACATGGGCTTGGATATTGGGCCTAAAGCAATTGAAGCATTCAAAACGGTTATTTTAGATTCTAAAACGATTGTTTGGAATGGTCCAATGGGCGTTTTTGAAATGGAAGCTTTCGCAACAGGTACAAAATCCATCGCGGAAAGTGTCGCAGCTGCAACGAAAAAAGGGGCATTTTCATTAATTGGAGGCGGTGATTCTGTCGCAGCAGTCAAAATGATGAAACTAGATGATCAAGTTAGCTATGTTTCTACGGGAGGCGGAGCAATGCTTGAATTATTGGAAGGAAAAGAATTGCCAGGAGTGAAGGCTATTAAGGGATAAAAAGTTTAAGGATCGGATCTCTCGAAGAGATCCGATCCTTAAAATCACGTATTTTAATTTTCTGACCGAAGGACAATTGCGGCGCTTTCATCCAAATCAGATTTCAGTGTAAAAACCTCTTCTTCTTCGCCTTGCACTATCGCAACAGCAATGGTATTCGGAGGGATTGAACCCAAATTATGAGCGTGAACAATCATATAATTATCGCCAGGGTTGAGTTGGATTTTTAAAATTCGGGGTGCGCCTTTTAGGCAATAATTATTCACAATCCAATTGCCATTAATATTCACGGAAATCGTATCGCCATCAATTTGATAATTGTCCCACAAATGGATTTCTACCATTCTGCCCGTTACTTTGATTAATCGCTTAATTTTAACTTTGCGATCACGCGTTTTCTTTGGCATTTTCTTAACCTTAGGTCGTTTAGGATCTGGTTTTTTCCAAAGGCGAACCGTATTATCTTGACTGCCTGTTACAATATATTTCGCATTTTTAGAAAAAGCAAAAGTAACTACTTCGGATGTGTGTTTGCCCAAAAGCTGAAGGATTTTATTGGTTTCAGTTTGCCAAAGCTTGGTTTTTCCACCAAAATTGCCCGTAACTAATAATTTGCCATCTTCCGAAAACGCCAAGTCACTCGTGCCTTCTTGCGGTGTTGCTTGAACTTTATTAGAACGCTCATTCGCTCGCCAATTCCAATAATGAATATGACCATCAACCGCCCAAGTCGCTAGTTGTCCAGAGCGCGGCATAAACGCCATTTCGCAAATATAACCTTCATATTCATCCGATTGATGCAATTCTCGCACAATTTGATTGGTTTTGAGATTCATAAAAAACACATTTCCACCAGCCGCAAATACCAAGTTTTTCTTATTAGGCGAAAGCATTCCACACGTAATTCCAAATTCTTCATTAAAATAAACGCCTTCCGTTTCGCCTTTTCTGATACTGCCTTTGAGAATTTGCAAATTATAGCCACCAAAATAAATGAACTTATCGTCAGGCGAAAAAGTACAAAAAGTGGGTTCATTTCCTTCTACATCCTGATAGGCTCCCGTTGATGAATTTTGAAAAACTTGTCGTAGTTTTTTCCTTTTTAAATCATAAACTTTAATCGTGCCGTCATGGCTAGCACTTGCTAAATACCTGCCTTTATTACTAAATTCTAAATGCGTGACTTTCGCGCTATGTTGATCAAGGCGATTGAGAATTTTTCCTGTCAATCCATCCCAAAAAATGATTGAACCGCGTTCATCACCACTCACCAAAAGATTATCTTCGCTTCTAAAAGCCACATAACTCACAGGTGCTTGATGTCCCATAAAAGTGCGTTCGAGGGCGTAGTTTTGTGCCAAAACAGGCGAATAAAGTGCTATTTGGCAAAAAATAAGTGTTAGAATAATAAAATGTTTGTTGTTCATAGTTGTTTAATTATGTGATTTATTCTATGGATCAAATTGCTTTAAATCCTGTTTGGTAAAATTCCATTCGGGCGTAAAAATTCGGTTGTTAAATGCTTCTAAATTATACCAAGGGCTGATTGTTTTATCGTAAAAATTCTTAACAATGTGAATATTTTGAGCTGGCATATAGCTTTGAGCTAAAAGTATAATCGGCTCGTTCGTTGTGGAATTAAAGGCTTTATCGACTACGATCATAGCATGACCTGGACTTCCTGCTTTTATAAAAACATCTCCGATTGCGATGGTATTTATATCTTTTTTTTCTAGTTCTTGGTTGAGAGAAATTGTTCCAGCATAGCTGAAAACCATCGTTAAATAATCCATTAAATCTTCATGTGTATTAGAAATCGACGTAGCTTTTTTCCAAAAAACGTGATTGCCATTCACTCTAATTCGATAACCATTTCGCCATTTTTGATACGCTGCTTTGAAGCCATTTGTAAAATTAAAACTGATTTCGTCAAAGCGTTTTTCGTTCCAAAGGTATTCTGCGCGTAATCTCATTACAGCATCTGCGCATTGTTGTAAATCTCGCTTGCCGATGCTCATGTCGATAATTGCAGCGTGAACGTCTTGGCGTTTTTTTAGTTTTTTATTGTGTAAATATACTGGCGTTTGATCTGGTTTTAAAGGTAGATTTTTTAAATAATGACTAAAACTACCCGACTTTTCGTTTGTTCGTTCAAAACCTTCTGGTAGTTTTATTCTGGTTTTAATGGTTGTTCCATTTGGCTCGATCAACTTATTTTTAGTAGAAGGAATGAATTGATCAATCCAAGTTTCTTCTGTGTTTTGAGTTTGACAAGCAGTAAAAAATAGAGCTGTCAATAGAAAAAAAACAGTTTTCATAAGGCAATTTTTTAAGGAATTATTAATAATAAATGGCTCTTTGACTATTTTGCGAGAACTGAATTTTATCAATTAAAACAAATCTATAATTGTTTAAAAATCAAAGGTTAGATAGGAGGCACTTTCAAAGTGCCTCCTATCTTTGGCAAAAATTGTCAAAGAACCTAATAAATCAATGCTTTAACGAAATTCCTATTAAAAATTAGATGCATCTTTTGTTAAAAATGGTTGAATGAAAACTTAAAAAATGCAAACATTAACTATTATTAACATTATTAAAAATAAAAACTACTGCCTTAGAAGTTGAAAAAAGAAGCCCCAACAAACGGTCGGGGCTACGAAAAACTGTGTTAGAATCTATACCTCACTTACAAAATTCTTATGTTCTTTAGGGATATTTATTACAATGGTTCAAAAATTTTACGATATTTTCAATTGCACCGCTGCTTTAGCGCGGTGATCTAAAATGGACAAGATCGCGGTTTTAACCGCAACATTATCAGTATGTTCGACTAAAGTCGAGTTCTTGTGACTGATACAAATCACCGCACTAAAGTAGCGGTGCAATTGATTATAAAACTTTTGAAACGCTGTATTAATTCATGAGAAATTATCTTTATTTAGTCTTAAACATGCTTAATCGCTTCAAATTTCGAGGTGAAGAATAATCATATTGAACGACATCCGTCTGCCCAACCAAAATGAGTAATTTCTTTTCTGGAATATTGATAATATCATAATTGTTAGGAATATCATCATAAGTTTTCATCAATTTGACATTTCCTGAATTAGTTGCATCTAGCACTTTTAGACCAAAATTACCATCGCAAACGAAAACAATACCTTTATCAACCGCCAACCCATGAGGATGTGAGAGTTGTTTATTGGAAAATCTTAATTTTGGGCTTGATGGATTGCTAATATCAATGACTTCCAATCGGTTAATTTCTTTGCTTCTACCGCAAACATTTCCATTGCGGAGCGTCACATAAGCAAAATCGCCTTCAACTACCACAGGATCGCAACTTTGCATATGATGATATTCTCCAATAGCTTTTGGTGAAGCAGGATCATCCAAATCAAAAATATACATACCGCCTTGACCACCAACAAAAAGATTTTCACCATTAGAAAAAATCGTTTCAAAATTATCGCCGAAAATATCGGTTGGTTTACCTGATTTCTTCATTCGCTTTGGCTTATCTACATCAAAAGTATGTATAGCGGATGGGGTAAGCGCGTATAAATGGTCATTGACTAATGAAAAACAAGCCATCGAACCGCCTTTTGAACCAGAAGCAATAACGCTAGTCGGTGAAGCCATCCAACGTTTTTTGCTTGGCTTGACCCACTTGATTTTTTCATCGCCTTTGCTATCTTTATATTGAGTAAAAATGCCATCAAAGCGTTTAACAATCTTTTTATTGCTAATTTTTGCTAATTTAGAAATATTGATTGCAATCAAATCATCGTGATTATTGGCAAATAAAATATCGCCTTTTACTGCAATATCTATATTTCCTGGGATTTCGATAAAGCCCAGTTTTTTAGGCGATTTTGGATTTTTATTATCTACGACTAAAACGCCTTTATTAACAATATTGACAAAAAGTTGATCATTACTATACCAAATTTTGCCCGCTTTTCCTGCATTTTGTGCGTTGGTCAGTGTCCAACTGCTCAAAAATAAAAGCGTTAAACTATAAGTTATCCATTTTTTCATGGGTAATTTTTTTTTGATTTTGAACCATATAAGAAACATAAAATCATTTAAGTCGCTTATATGGTTCAATTATTATTTGTGTTTATTAATAGCTATCGTTTTCTTTCTCTTCTTCTTCACCTTCCTCTTTTTTTACTCTGATTTTAGGTGCAATGTAATCGTGCTTTTTCTTGCCTTTTTTTGCTTTAGTTTCAACTTTCGGTGCTTCTTCTTCGGTGCTTGCTTTTCCTTCTTCTTTTATAGAAATAGGCGTGTCATGAAAGTTAGTTTCAGAATCTGGTCGTTGACCCCCTCGAAGACCCTCCTTTTCAGCGTAAGCGACGGTAAGCGATTCTGTTTTGTTAAAAACGTCGTCCCAATTGGCTTCTTTTTTTGAAGAAATCCCGTCATTCATTGCCTCAATAAACATATTTGTGTAAATTCCGCCATCTTCTGGATCTGTCCAAGATCGTTGATCTAAAACGCTACTCGTCGAAATAGCTGATCCTTTTGCTTCTAAGAATAATTCTTTTAAGCGTTTTGTAATATTCACGTTCATAGCGTTATATCGTGATGGCGCAGGAAGGTCAACAACCGTATTACAAGCCTCAGCAAGTGTTACAGTCAATCGAGCGTTTTTGGTCAGCAATGGTCTGTATATATCATGTTCAAGCGACATTCCGAATTTTCTTAATTCGCTTTTGGTCATCTCAACTTTGTTGGGATGTGCGCCAAGAAAAGTGAACCGCGAAACACTATTATTATAATTAAATCCATGACTAGTAGAGTAGAAGAAAATGACATCATCCGACCCGACAGAGAGATTATTAATGGTAGTTTCTATCTTATCTTTAATAAAATCATTGCCCGAAAGTAACGTGAATTCGACTTCCATTCCAGTTTGAGAACCGACATAAGTTAAGGCATTTTCCATGAGCGTCATACTCGATTTACAACCCGAACCAATGTCTGAAACGTTAGTCGCACCACAAAGAATGGCATGTATTTTCTGCGCTTGTGCTGTCGAAAATGATACTAAAATCAACAGCGATAATATGGATATTTTGATTGCTTTTTGCATTGCTTTTTTAATTTAAATTTTGATTTAAATGTGTGATTTGATTGTATGATTTTTGGATAAAATAACGGCTTATCGCCTAAATCCGACGATGATCGTTTCGCCCCGTTTTAAGAACCGTTTATTAGTTTGTACGGCTTTTGGATTTACTTTATTCCATTTACATAAATCATTGACAGAGACTTTGGTATGTAAGGTATTTGTCGCTTTTTGAGCCACAACTAACCAGCCATCTCCTAACTGAACCGTATAAAAAATAGGTTTAGTTTGCTTCGCTTTGACCAGTTGTTTTTTATTGCTTTTCAACAATATAGGCTGTGCGGTAAAATCATTATCAATATCAATTGGGAAAACAGTTTTGAAAAATTCCATTAAGTTTTCATGTCCATAATCGCTGTGTAATGTTGTGGGGTTTCGTCCTTCATAAAAACGTGCAAAATCACATTTAAAAGAAATCAAGATATTAGACGTATCGCCTTCATGAACAAATTGTAAGCCCATTTTTGGCAGAAATAAACACTGTTTTTTCTTTTCTGAAAAGAAATAAGTGTCTTCGCTCAAAATCATTTCTTTGATCCATTTCGCTTGATTTTTGTCAAGAATGGCAGTTTGTAGCACCTTAAAGCCTTCCAATTTCTCATCTAAAGGCTCTTCGGAAACGAAAGATTCCACTTCATAAACATTAACAATATTCGCTTTTGCGATCAATTCAGTCGGTTGTTCGCCTAAAACTGTTTTGATTTTTGGGCTAGTTTTCGTCTTATTCGTGACTTTCTTTTTCGCCTTCTGCTTAGGCAAATCAGGTTTTGGAACTGCCTTTTTTACCTTACGCTTCGGTAGATCTAACGCCTTATGAGCTGATTTTTCGTTCACTCTATCAACGTTGGACTTGATCTGTCCCATTCCAAAAATGGGTAAACAAAGCATCCAAATTATAATGATGTGTTTCATAAATTTTTTTTTATTTCTAAAAATTCATTTTAAAAAAATAGTACAATTTGTAAGTAAGGTATCTGGATAGCTATCCGAGATTGCATTGCTTTTTCAAGCTCGGTTTATGAATGAATTCAGCGCGCTTCTGAATGTTTATAAATGATAAGTCAAAAAGGTAAGTAGCCCAAAGGCATGTCTTTGGTTCTCTTGATCATTTTTTACAAAAAAATATTGAAAACTGTAAAAAATAAATACATTTTGTAATGGTTCGAAAAATGAAGATCATAAAGAAAGTTGGAGTGACTGACGCTGAAATTTTAAAAAAAATAGGACAAGGAGATCAGAAAGGATTTCAATAATTGTATAATTTGTTCAGTGAAAGTAGCGGTGCAATAGATTATAAAACTTTTGATACAGTGTATTCAGTGCACTGTATCAAAAATTTTACGATATTTTCAATTGCACCGCTGCTTTAGCGCGGTGAACTAAAATAGACTAAGATCGC
>CAKZLL010000172.1 GCA_937125475.1 uncultured Saprospiraceae bacterium
CAGGGAGTAGTGTTTTCAAATCTGACAATCCTACTCAAACGATTAGCCAACTAAAAGCTATTCGTGGACTTCAAGCGTAATTTGGTTAAAATATTATTATAATACAAAAGGAGATTTTCAATATACTTGAAAATCTCCTTTTTTACTATCTAAGTAACAATACTTTATTACTTCTCTACTCTAGAAATATATTTGTCGATATTTTTACCGATTTCAGTTTCGTAGTATTCTTTTTGTATTTTTTTATAAATGTTCAAAGCATCTTTTGCTTTTCCTTGTTTTTCCAAAAGCATTCCTGCCTTTTTCAAATAATAAGGTGCTGTTGCATCATCACCACTTGCACTTGCTGCTTTTTTGTAATGACTAATTGCTTTATCAAATTTTTGCAATTCAGAATAAGCATCACCTAACATACCTTGTTTCAGGCTTTTAGTTAAGCTTTCTTTTGCTGAATAATCGTTCAAGTAACGAATAGCAATATCAAAATTGCCTAACTGTAAAAAGCTTTGAGCTGCATAGAACTTTGATAAATTTCCAGCTTTTGTTCCACCATATTTTTCTGAAATACCAATAAAACCATCATAGCCTCCTCCAGGATCATTCAATGCTTTCTCAAAAGAATCTTGTTGCATTGCAAATTGTGCTTTAGAGATTTGAGCACCAGCTTCAATTTCGCGAGGGCTTTGATAAAAATTGCTATAAGCAAAATATGCAACTACAACTAATGCTATACCAGCAAAAACTCCCAAAATGATGCGTTGATTACGCTCATAAAAATCCGTTGCCTGACCGCTAACTTCCCCTAAATCTACTATTGGTTCTTCTAACTCGTCTTTTCTTCTTCTAGCCATTTCACTATTTTTTTTTAAATGAGCGTATAAATATATGAGCAATTAAAACACTCAAAATTATTTTAGTTTGTTTGTGAGCGTTTTTTTATTAAAACAGCTCTTAGAAAATCTCGGCAAAAATACAGAATATTTTGAGAGCTATACAATCATTTTTAAAAAAAATTATTTTAATTATGCTAGATTCTGATTTATAAAAGAATTATGCCTTTAATTTGACTAAATACGCACTTAATTTAAGGTCTTTTTCAAAAAAAACTTTTGTTAAAAAAATAATGCTCCTCTATTTTTCCTTTATTTCAATATATCTATTAATATTTAAAATCATACGCTTTGCAAAAGTTTAATTTTCCATATGGAAACAATTAAATTAAAAAAATATAAATATTCCAATATTTGAAAACCGTTGATATTGGCAAAAGAGTTAAATAGTCAAAAGAACTAATTAACCAAAACAACTCCATAACAACTCACTTTAACGATTATCATTGATACTTATACTAATCGTACCTTAGAGGTATTATATTAGACTTGTATGGCAGCTACTTAATTTGCTGCAACAGGCATATTAATGGAAAGAAAATAGAAGATTAAAGTATCAATTATTTAATACTTCTTTTTATATTCGTCGAATTACTTAAAATATTCATTTTTAAATTAAAAAACATGCGACAAAATATTTCATCTGGTGCAAAATGGGAAGATATAGTTGGTTATTCTCGTGCGGTTAGAGTCGGTAATATTATTGAAGTAGCTGGCACAACTGCCGTTGATAATAACGAAACGGTTGGCATAGGCAATATTTATATACAAACTAAGTTTATCTTACAAAAAATAGAAAAAGCCTTAGAAGCTGCTGGCGCGTCTATGAAAGATGTGGTCAGAACACGTATGTTAGTGACCGATATTTCACAATGGGAAGCTATCGGACGAGCGCATGGCGAATTTTTTAAAGATATAAAACCTGCGGCAACCATGGTCGAAATCTCTAAATTAATCAATGATGAATTGCTCATTGAAATAGAAGCAACAGCAATTTTGAGTAACTAAAAAATAGTTGCCGATTATTTCACAATTAATAATAATAAAACAATCGGCAACCATTTTTATTTGATTATCAACTATTTATAGACTCGCCATCTTTTGCTCAATCATAGGAATAGCGACGTTAGTGTCTCTAATAAGTTGTTCGGTTAGCATTTGAACATGGGAAGTGTCGACCGTTTCCGAAAGGCAAAGATGTTCGATTTCTTTAGCCATTCCTTTTTGTCCTTCCATGCCCATCATGAGGTAATTAGGTTTCATTTTATGAGCGAGTTTTCCCAATTTATACCATGATTTTTCGTCTAGCAATTGCTTGAGTTCACTAGTTTCTTGAGGGATTTGTGCCAAAAACATAGAGACCATTTCTTCCATAAAAGAAACATCTCCACCACTAAATTCTTTTAGATAATTAAAATTAATATTGACCATAGTTTTGAGTAGGTTCTTATTTTCGTTGTTATTTTCTGTTTTAAGAAAACGTTCTTTTTCTATTTGATATGGCGCTCTAACTAATTTTAACACCATAGCTTTCAATCTTTTAGGATGAAACGGTTTTGTTAGATATTCATTCATTCCTGAAGCGAATACCCGTTCTTTCTCAGTCGAAAGCACTGCCGCAGTTAGTGCAATAATTGGGATTTGACTATTCTTTTTTGTACTGTTACGAATCCCTTTTGCAGCATCATATCCATTCATCACAGGCATATTGATATCCATAAAAACAATATCATATTCCTTTTGATTAAATAAATCAACCGCGCTTTTTCCATTGTCTACGATATTGAATTCACATTTCCATTTAGACAACATGCCTTCAATTAATTTCTGATTCATTGTATTATCCTCTGCCACCAACACCTTCAATCCTTTCAATATTTCAGCATCATTCTTAGAAATAATACTCTTAATTGGTGAAATAGACGATAAAATGCCCGAATCCTTCAAAGGTAAAATAAATTTAAATACAGAACCTTTATTGATCTCACTTTTCGCAGAAATTTTTCCACCAAGGTGATCGACTAATTGCTTGGCAATCGACAATCCTAAACCTGAACCTCCATATCTATTTTGGATTTCTTCATTAGCTTGTCTAAAATTCTCAAAAATAACGTCTAATTCAGTCGAAGTCATACCAATCCCCGTATCAAAAACACTAAATTCCAGTTCGTAAATACCTTCTTTTTCAGATTTCAATACCACTTTTACACCAACCTCTCCTTCTTCCGTAAATTTAATAGCGTTTGATAATAAATTATGCAATACCTGCTTAATCCTATCACCATCACCAATCACATCATTGCTCAGTTTTAGATCTAAATCAATGACAATTTGTAAATTTTTATCTTTAAGTTGATATTGAAATGCCTGTTGTAGCTCTAATAATAATTCAAATAAATTAAACTGCTTTTCCGAAAATTCAATTTTATTAGCTTGGATTTTAGAAATATCTAAGATATCTGAAATTGTATTTAAAAGGTTCTCGCTCGAAATCCGAATCGCTTTGAGATACTCTTGATGTTCTTCCGATAAAATTGCATCTTTTAGCAAATGCGTCATCCCCATAATAGCATTCAAAGGCGTACGAATTTCATGGCTCATACTTGCCAAAAACTTTTGCTCGACTAAATGAGAGCGTTCCGCCTGTGTTTTTGCTGCGATTAAAGCTGCTTCTAAATCTTTTTGTTTAGAAATATCTTGAATAGAAACTAAATATCTTGCTTTGCCTATTGGCTTTTTTAGATATTTAAATTGTAATTTTCCCCAAAATAAAGCTTGATCTTTTTTAAATAAAGCCGATTCTACCGTTATATTTTTTTTATCAAAAATCGCTTTTTGAATTTCATTTGAAACAGCTTCATCTGGATTTTCACCTCTAATAAAATTCAAATCTTGATGTAATAATATATTTTTTTGATAACCTGTCCAAGTTAAAAAAGTAGGATTGACAGCTTTTATAATCAAGTTATTATTCAATATTTCTACTAATGCAATAGCTTCGCTGCTATTTTGAGTAATTATATTATCAAATATTTGCTGTTCTTCCGTTTCATGAGATAAAATGACTTCTTTTGTAATTTTAGGAAGCGTTGATAAGTATAATTCTTCGTTATCTTTTTTTATAAAATGGTAATTATCAATAAATTCCCCTTTTTTGGTGTATTGTTCGTAATTATTTTTATACATTATTATAATTGGTGTGTGAAGAAAAACAGAAAGTGTATTGATTTCATTTTTCATCCCATTATTATAAATAATCACATCAAAAGCTTGTTGCTTCATGACCTGTATAGCTATCTGTATTGAGTTAACAGCTTGACAATAGAAAGAGGTCTGATCGGCATACGCTCGAACAATTCCTTCTTGTTTCGTCAAGTCATTCTCAATGATGAGGACAAAAAAAATTCTTAATTGATTCATTATCTTGCTCATTCATGGCGTTATTTTTTGGCATAAAACGATGATCAACAAATAAAATTAAACTACTTTAAGTTCTTCTTTTACAATCCTTTACCGTTATTTAAAGCAATCCTTTTTCTTCTTTTAACATTCGGTAAATAGTTGATTTTCCTATGTCCAATTTTTTAGCCACAAGTAATACGTTATCGTCGTATTTCTTCAAAAAGTGGTGAATAATTTTGTTCGTATATGTTTTTAAGGTCGTTTCTTCTGTCAAAAATGCCTCAGTTCGTTTTGGGCTATTAAAGCGAATATCTTCTACCTCGATCACATTAGAAGAAGCCATTACTGCCGACAATTCCATAATTGCCTTCAACTCCCTCACATTTCCAGGATAAGAATATTCTAATAGTTTTTGTTTAGCTAATTTAGAAATCTCCATTTTGGGCATTTTATTTTGTTTAATAAAACCATCCAAAAAGAATTTCGCTAATAAAACAATATCATTTCCTCTATCTCTAAGCGGTGGCAATTCAATCGGCAATCCTAAAAGTCTATAATACAAATCCTCTCTAAAATTCCCGCTATTGACTTCGTCTGCTAGATTTTTGTGCGTTGCTACTACTATTCGAGCATCAAATTTCACAGGATGATCCCCTCCTACTCTATTTACTTCTCGCTCTTGCAATGCCCTTAATAATTTGGCTTGCAAGCTCATATCCATCTCTGCGATTTCATCCAAAAAGAGCGTTCCTTTATTAGCTTGCTCAAATTTTCCAATTTTTCGCGTGTTTGCACCTGTAAAAGAACCTTTTTCATGACCGAATAACTCGCTCTCTAACAGTTCTTTAGGAATAGCACTCATATTAACTGCGACAAAAGGATTTTTTTTGCGATCAGAATTATAGTGAATACTTTTAGCTACAACTTCTTTTCCTGTTCCCGTTTCGCCCGTCACTGAAACCGAAATATTCGTTTTCACTGCCTTGCCCATCAATCCATAAATCCGTTGCATTGGGCGGCTGTTGCCAATAATATTTTTATCAAACTGATAACGATCTGTCAATTCCTCTCTCAGACTTTCGACTTCCTGTTTTAGTTCTATGTTATTTTTGATATGAGTAAGCGAGTTTAAAATCCGCTCTTTCGTCTCACTATCTTTCGTAATATAATCGTAAGCTCCTTGCTTCAATAATTTTACTGCGGTTGAAATATCCTGTTGTCCCGACAAAATCATAATAATAATATCCTTATTATAAGATTTTATTTTTCTCAATACATCTTCGCCTGTCATATCTGGCAAGCTATAATCGAGAGAAATAATCGAGGGATTTAAATACAAGTTATCAATACATTCCTTTCCTGTTTTAAAAGAATAGACTTCATGGTCAGGATTCAATTCCATCACATATTTAACCATTCTATTATACATTGGGTCATCCTCAACTACAAAAATTTTAATGGGCTGATCTTTCTTCTTCATGCCTATCTTTTAGCCTTAGCTCTTTTGCTAGTGGTTAGTTAATAATTAATCAATCTTCATTCCCACAAAAGGAATTTGTACTAAAGTTATAAATTAATTCTAAAAATTGAAATATTTTTATTTATCAAACGAAAACCAAATTCACATAAAAAATTGACTACCAACGACTTAAACCATCAACAATCAATAAGCTATTTTTATAATATATATTATCTTTTCCTAATTTTTTTTATTTTCTTCTCTCCTTCACTCTTGATGTTCGTACAAAAAAAAAGAAAGCCTTCCCAAATTCGGAAAATTTGAGAAGGCTTTCTTTTTTCAAAAGCACAAAATGAACCCTAAATATTGAGCCCTTATGAGTATTTTTTTATTAATTCATCAAGTATGAAGATTTCTAATTCTTAGATTTAACCTCCCATAGCTTTTTTCATTGCCCCCATTTGGTTAATCCAAAGCTGTTTTTGATCTTCTATTTCATCATCATCACACCAATCTGTAATGATCAGAATAGTTTCATTCGTCACAGGAGATTTAGATAACCTAAACTCTAAAAATTCGTCATCTGATTCTGCATCGTCCCACTGCAAGCGAACATATTCCCCTTCTACATCATCAATAATAGCAGCCATTTGTTCATCTCCATTCCAAGAATAAATATATTCATTATCTACGATATCCGCTTTATCACAGAACCATCTAATTAAACAATCAGGTGTAGTTAAAAACTTATGAACAATTGTGGTAGAAGCTCTAAAAAGGATCTCTATATTGTATGAAACTCTCTCCATTTTATTTATTATTGGCTTGTATGAAAATATGATTTACAAGAATGGCAAATGTTATGGGCTTATATATATTATATATACTTCATTTGTTTACCCTTCGGTACACGCAATAAATGATAAATAAATGATTTATCCAAAAAAATAAGTTGAATTTTTAAAAAAAAATCACTAAAAGCACATTTTTTTTTTTAATGTAGAAATTACAGCCTATAATTCTTCATATCTATTGTTTTTTATATTGTTCTTATTGGAGAATCAATCATTTAGTCACATATCAATCATTTTAAAAAGCTTCTTTTATCCAAACAAAAATTTGAATTATAAGCATTTCACGCAATATAAATACCGCATAAAAGTAAAAAACTTACACCTTAACTTTGTCTTAATAGTTTTATTACCTTAATTTTGCATAGTTAGCTACATTAAGTCTTATTCAAAAAATAAAATCAACTCTCATCTTGTAGAGGCTCATGCTCAACAACTTTCAGGTGTTCTCATTTCGCTTTTCTGCGAATATCGTCGATTTTATCTTTTAAATACTTCTAAGTGTACAATTTATACCAAACCGAATTTGCCCAGATATGAGACAACTCAAAATTACCAAATCAATCACTAATCGCGAGAGCCAGTCTCTTGAAAAATACCTTCAAGAAATTGGGAAGGTTTCGCTATTAACCCCTGAAGAGGAAGTAAGTCTAGCGATTCAAATCAAGCAAGGCAGCCAAATCGCGCTTGAAAAACTAACAAAAGCCAATCTTCGATTTGTGGTTTCTGTAGCTAAACAATATCAAAGTCAAGGTTTATCTCTAAGTGATCTAATTAATGAAGGAAATCTTGGATTGATTAAAGCTGCTCAACGTTTTGATGAAACAAGAGGCTTTAAATTCATTTCTTATGCCGTTTGGTGGATTCGACAATCTATTCTTCAAGCTCTTGCAGAACAATCTCGTATCATTCGATTGCCCCTAAATAAGGTAGGGTCATTGAACAAAATTAATCGAGCATTTTCGCAATTAGAGCAAGAATACGAGCGAGAACCTTCGGCAGAAGAATTAGCAGAAAATCTTAATCTTCGGATGAGTGAAGTGACTTCTACTATGCGGGTTTCCGCCCGTCATGTTTCTATGGATGCCCCTTTTGCAGCAGAACGAAAAAGCTCTTTGCTTGATGTTTTGGCTAATAATAATATGCCTTCGACTGATAGAAGATTAACACATAATGAATCATTAAGAAGAGAAATAGAGCGATCTTTGAGCACCTTACCTGATCGCCAACAAAATGTAGTTAAGCTATATTTTGGCATCGGATTACCTGAACCTGTTTCTTTAGAAGATATTGGGTCGGAGTATCGTTTGACGAGAGAACGGGTTCG
>CAKZLL010000173.1 GCA_937125475.1 uncultured Saprospiraceae bacterium
ATAATGCCTTTGAATTTTTAGTGAAAGCACAGCTTACGTCTTTGAATTTAGATATAACTGAGGCTGAAGACAGGTTTCAAAAAGCAATTGAATTTTTTGAAAAAGGGTTAATTTCGGTAGACAAATCTAAGCAACAGGAAAATGAGGCGAGCTATCGATTTGAATATGGAAATTTTTTGAAAAAAAATAACGAAATACAAAAATCTATTACAGAATATAAAATAGCATTAGAAAAATATAAAAAATTAAACCTGGAATTTCCTACAATACCTCTTTTTATTGTTCAAGAAGCTAATATTCTAAATAATTTAGGAATCATGCTTTTCCGCCTTAAAGATTTTTTGAAATCAGAGGATTATTTTAAACAAGCAATAAATATTAATAAAGAATTATTAAAACGTGATATAGAACATGAAGAACTTTATACGCTATATTTAGCAGAGAATTTAAATAACTTGGCGAATATGCAATTTACTCGTAAAGCATACACTAAAGCAATTACGGCTTATGAAGATGCTTTAAAGATTTTTAAAAACTTAGCTAAAAATAATCCATATCAGTATGCTTGGAATATAGCTACTACACTTAACAATATAGCCAGTTTGTATCGTGATGAACATTTATATACTAAGGCAGAAAATTACTATCAAGAGGCTTTAGTAGTTTGTGAAAATGATATAAAGAAAGATACAAATAAATACTTACCTACTTTTGCTCAAATACTTGGAAACTTAGGTGATATTAACTATCGAAAGAAAGAATTTCTTATATCAGAAACATTTTATAAAAAAGCGTTGAAATATAAACGAGAATTGTGTAACATTCATCCAAGAATTCACTTACCTGGTTTGGCTTATACTTTACAACAACTAGGGAATTTACAAGTCGATAACAATAAACACTTAGAAGCAGAAAAAAACTTGAAAGAGGCAATAAAAATAAAAAGAAAATTAGCTCTCATACATCCAGAAGTCTATTCATTATCTATTTCATATTGTTTGAATAAAATAGGAATGATAGAGTATTTTAAAAATGACTATGAACAAGCTGAGGAAATATTTAAAGAGGCTGTAACTCTAATAAAAACCTCTCCATCTTTAAGTCTTGAGGCAAATACATCTGCTCTAGCAAGTACATATAATAATCTAGGCATACTAACGAGTACTAATAAAAAATATGAAGAAGCAGAAGAATACTTTACGCAGGCATTAAACTATTATCACATAATAGAGAATAAAAATACATACTTACCTGAAACAGCACAAGTTTTAAATAATTTAGGTCGAGTAAAATTTAATCAAAATAACTTTGAAGAAGCCAAAGTATTTTACTACAAAACGTTAAAAACTAGAAAGGAATTAGCGGTGAAACATCCGAATATTTATATTCCACAAATAGCAGAAACACAAGGGAATTTAGGTGAATTATATTCTTTTAGTAATGACTACGAAAATGCAGAGTTATTTTATCTCAAAGCTCTCAAAATTCGAGAAAAATTAGTTGCGAAAAAACCACGTGCTTTTATAATTCACTTAATTGTTTCACAGTTAGATTTGGGTATTTTTTATTTAGAAAGGAAACCCGATAGAGAAAAATCCTTAAACATGATTGAACAGGTTTTTATAAATGTAATTCCTTTTCAACATATACCTTTTATTCAAAGTTATATAAAGCAAGCTTCCTTAGTCTTAGAAAAATGGAATATTGACAGTAAAGCGTATTTTCAAAAAATCAATAACAAATATCAAAAAAGAAGTTAGTTATATAACTTCCTTAATTAAAGTTAATTTGTTTTGTTTCCCAATAATCTACTAAAATTAATAAATTAAACTGGTCATTACTTAAATCTTCTTCTGCCAAAATCGCGTCAGCTTCTTTAAATCGACCAGCGTCAAACAACTCCATTGCTTGACGTAAACGCTCGGTCCGAATTTCTAATTTAGAAAATACGCCAGCTAAATGTAAGATGTCAACTTTGAATATTTTTTCTAATTCAAGTAGATTATTGAGTTCATTTGAAAGATGTATTTTTCGTTCTGTATCATTAACTGTTTTTATTTGATTTTGTTTCCGTTCGATTTCACCAAATAATTTTTGATAATCAGGTGAACTCATTAAGAACTGCTGTACTCTGACATTTATATGCCGACCAGCTTTAATCTTAGAAATCTCAACATCGACAGCAATTTGTCCATTTTTAATATATTGTAAAATGCCTATGTTCGTGTCTTTCATCTAGTCTTGGTTAATATTGATACGAATACTACCTCCTGCATCTAAATCTTCAAATTCTATATTAGAATCGGCTTTTCCTACATCAATATCAATGTCTTTCTTTGCTTTAATTTTTGTTGTTTTGATATTATTAGTTGTATTTTGAGTTATCTTAGTTTTGATGATTTCGTCTTTTGGTAAAATATCTTCTATAATCTCAATTTTTAAAAATGAAAACTGATTGCGTTTATTTTTCCATTCCGCTCCAAAGACATACCAACCACAAACTTGAAGCAAGTCGAGAATTGCCTTTTTATCTGTAACCATCATCCTCTCAATTGTCTTATAACTTGGCCATTCATTGTTTTCTTTATGATATACTCTATCATGTAAATCTACATCTAAATCTACTAATTCTTTTTGAATGAAATTATTGAGTAAATAAGCTAATTGCTTTTTCCAAGTATATTTAGTAATAGAACTTTTGAGTTTTGGTTGTTCTGCTTCAAATTTTTCTTGTAAAGCTTGAATGAAGGTATTATCTACTTCTAATCGCTTTTGTTTTCCCATTTTTATATTCTTTTCAAATCTTTTCAATAAAAAAAATTAGACACATTGGACATGATGTATGGACAAGTTGGACATGTCCAAGTGTCCATACAAAATACCACCATCTTACTGCTGTATACATCGGAAACGGGAAATTTCTCAATTTTCTAATTCGGAGGCCTTCGACTAAAATGCGAATAAGCTATGAAAGTCGGAACAGCATCTATAAAAGGTGGAGGTTATCAAGATAATGTTTCTCCACAAAAAGAAGTAAAATAATTATACGAAATGTTGTTAGATATTGACGAATATCTAACAACTATATATTATAATTTTAGAATGTAAGTTTTTAATTCGCTCCATTCTTCTACACCGTTTACTCGAGTTAGAATAGATTCATTTTCGTTAATATAGGCTTCTAATTCTATTGAGTATTCTTTTAATTGTTTTAGTTCTGCTATATATTCTTGGATAACAGATGTTTGAAAATTTAGATGATAAATTGCTCGTAATATTTCTTTTCCAATACTATGTGGTAAATGTATTGTATGTTTCAAAAGCATTTTTTGTTGTGGTTCATTTATCTGTTCCATTAGTCGAAAGATTGTCTGTTGACAGTTTCTTGCAAATACATCTTCACTAGTTTCTCCACTAAAAAAATCCTTATTCAGTCGACTAAAAAAATTGGTTGCGAGATGAAATGCAACATTGATATTATTATTTCTTATAAATATGAAGATTAATGTATTCCATTTTTTTAATCGATTTCTACTTTCATTATTGTTATGCGACGGAGTTAAAATCAAGTCTAGAATAGTATTATAATTTCCCGAAACATAGTTCGTATTCAAGAGAAGGAATGTAATGTAGTAATTAAATATTTTGTCTATTACTGTTCCTTTTAGAGTAGTATATTGTTCTATAAGTTTCTTATTGTCATCAAAATCAATTTGACGACCGAATAGGGCTATAATTTCAATAATTTTTTCTATCGCAACTTTATCATCTTCGTTTTTGAGTAAAGTCTTTATCTTTTCATGAGTAGGTGCATCTACTATCTGTTTTTTAAGTAAACGCTTGTAAAGTCTCAAACCTTCTTTTCGTTTTACTCCTTTCTGGTGATTTATCAATCGTTCTAATGTCGCTTTAGTTTTAGTTAGTAAATTATTACTAGTTAATTGTTCTTTATCGGTTAATTCTAGTATTGGAACAAAATCGTCAAGTTGAGGAAATTGTTGCATAATACTTAGGGTGGTAGTCTGCAATTTATTCTCTGCGGTAGTAGACTTCATATAGCCTGTAATTTTCTTTGTAATACGTTTGTATTTATCACTCAAGGGGTTTTTAGCTACCGTTATAATTGCCTTAATAGCACCTTTACAGCCAGCTTGATATGCCATAGGAAGTAGCATCCAGATTTTTTTAGCCTGATTTAGCCATACCTCCTCTTGTTCTAGTTCTTTAATATTGAAAATTGCATATAGAATTTTATTAGGTAGATGATTATTTTTCAATCTAAAGCTAGCAATAACAAATTTAAAATCTCCTGAATCATCTTCATCAGATAAATGTGACTTTATGTTTTTTTGGATAAAATTAATCAGGGTCAATCCTCCTAAAGTAGTCAATATATTTTCGTTGCATAGCGCATTATTTAAGTACGCCCGCATCCAGATTATCTTATGTTTGCTGGATAAATTTTCATAAAACTTTATGAAATTTAAAATTGAATATTCTGTCTTTTGAAATGCTGTCAATGTGGCAAGCGCGTAAAGCTTACTTTCAAATTCAAAAATATGTTGTGTATTTAATGTTTTCCAACAACTATCAAATATGATATTTTCAGGACTATCATTTGTCCATTCAATCATCCATAATTTTGAATACGCTCTCATAATAAAATCTGTATGTTCACTTTTATTTCTTGAGTAAACGTAGGATAAATGATGAACCAACTGGGTTGAGATATTTCCGTATTTTTCAAGCCTATCTTTCATATTCAATTCTTCACTATGTTGTTGTAGAATTTGATAAATGAGTTGATGTGCTTTCATATCTTTTGGATAATTGACAATCAGCATGATGTAATGAGAAAGTGTCCAGTCAAAATGAGAATATAAAAGAGGCTTTACAATTTTAATATAGATTAATAATCGGTTAGATTTTGTTTGTGCTGTTTCTATGAGTTCAACAATTTTATGTGTGTCTAAAAATTGTTGAACTAATTGATGATTTAAGGGTGAAAACCTTCTGATGGCTTTCAAAAAAGATATTTCAAATTTTTTTATATTCTTTACAATAGGATAAATTACACCTAATTCTTGAAACAGAGAATGAAGACGCTTTACATTTGTATTAGGTATCAACTCAAAATACTTTTCCATTTTCAATAATATTTTCTCTAACAATCAATTGCTTAATAAACTGCTGACTAAAATCAAGTTTCGTTTCTGTGAGTAATGTATAAACATAAATCGCAGAATAATTCTCCGCCAAACCACTACTTTGTATTAAACGCATGATTTCAAGCGGTACCAATTCATTATGGAATAGAGAATTTTCAGTAAGAAGTAGTAATTGCTCATAAATAGGTAATAAAAAAAGATTATTCTCATTTTTTTGGATGCGCTCTTGAAATAAGATAAAACCATTATCTAGTTCATCAAAAGTCTTCGCACTTGCAAATTCAAAAAAGGTTTGATGAAAGAAACTAATGGTGTTTGTCTGCTTATTAATGCTGACAATATCTCGGTTTTTTAGCTCTGAAACATGTTGTTCTGGAATTTTTTTCTTTGCTAGAATAGAAACTACACTTTGATATTTCAAGTCAATTTTGCCTTTGAAAAGCATCATCAATGCTAAATGATGAACTAATCGACTAAGGTCTATATCTTTTTCTCGTCTAGGTGTAATTCTAATTTCATTTTCATCAATCTCCTCTTCCTTATCAATACCTGGTCGAAAATCATATTTTACTTTTCTTTCCCAATACTTTCTATATAATTCATGTACATTGATATTATCGGGTATACTATTGGGCATATAGATAGAATACAACATCCTAAACGTCAGTGGATTATAACAAACTTCTCGTACAGGTAGTCCTTTGTCTACTAGATTTAAAATGCGTTGATACTCTTTTTCTATTGCTTCTTCGTTTTGATAACGGTAAGCATATTTACGTGTGTGTACAAAAATGGCATTGCGTAGTTCGTTTTTATCATAGTCTCGAAGAGAAATAGTAATAGGTTTAGTTACTTGTTCGTAAATCAGTTGTGCTTCTTGAATTCGACTAGTACAGATAATAGAAATACCAGCAGTACGAAAACGATGAAAAGCCATTTGTATAATAGAAATACCATCATCCAACTGCACTAATAAATCTAAAGTGTCTACCAGTAATAGTAATTTTTGATTGATTAATTGATAGTATTGATGGGTTTGAATAATTTTATCAACTATATTTTTAATAGAACTTGAATGTAAATCCGTAGATTTAATGTAAATAGCCTTATAATGCTGCAAAGATTTTGGTACATTAAATTGTGATTCTTTTTGTTTATCTGCTTGAAAATTTGTCCATTCTTTTTCCAATCTTTTGCGATAAGGTGCTAATTTTTCTGTAATTTCAGAAGGTAGTTTACTTACTTTGTGTGTTGGTGTAAAAAATCTAGCCCAGTGCCAGAGTAAACTTGTTTTCCCTCGCCCTGCTTCCCCCTTGACTACTATTGTAAAGGGTTTATTTGTCTCTTCCTGACGTAAGATTCTATTGATAATCTCTTCTTCTACTGTTCGGTGTACGTATAAATCCTTGAGTAGAATGTAAATAAAATCACCTTTGTCGAATACTCGGTCAACGTAATTGATGGAGTTCAAATAACTATTACTCAAATGTAAAATTTCATCCGCAATTCGATATTGGTCTTTAGCTTGTTGCTCATCAATAACATCTCTCACGGTTTTGTCAATCATCTGTAATTGCTGATTTGTTTCAAAAACGGAAAGTAAAGAAGAGCGTGTTTTATCTTTGATATCTTGTGTATCCTCTGTTTTTTGAAATTGTAGAGCAAGTAAGTCGCTATTGAAATAGTGTTTTCGTTCTTCTGTCCAAGTTTCACCATATAACCACCAACCACATACTTCCAAAAAATCTGGAAAAATTGTTTTTCTTTCTTCAAAAATGCGTTTTATTGTTTTCGTTACAGGAAATTTTTCGCTATTAACTTCAATAATTCGCTGTTTTAACCCTTTGTTAAAGAATGCCAAACCTTCTTCATCATGAATAAAGTCTCGGATAGTATCAGCAAATAGCCGAGGAAATTTTCTATTAGGAAACTCCTTAGCAATTGGTTCACTAGATAATTTCTCTCGGATTTTTTTATCAAAATCAGGTAATATCGGGAAAGTCTGATTCGCCATTTTTGATATTTTTAGCTAATTTTTTTATTTTTAATAGATGACTATCTAATATTTCACTTGATCTATTTTATCAATAAACCATTGACCATAAGATGCCTTTATATCACTCATTTCACTGATTAATGCTTCTTTTTGAGCTAGATATTTTTGATTACCTCTAGTATATTGACCTTGATAAGTTTTTAAGAATTGGAAATACTTTAAATATAAAGTATAGAATTTCCAGTAATAATCCTTGTGATAAGTCAATCGCTGTTTCTTTTTTTTATCGTGTTCCAGCATTTTCCGAAGTTTACCTGCTTCGTCTTGTATTGTTTCATATGGAATAAACTCCAAATGATTAACATCCATTTCTATTAACAATTGAAGTTGTAGTACTTTAATATCTAAACTAAGAAACATTTCTCGAACCGTTTTCATCTCTTGAAGTTTTTGAAAAGCGACTTTATGTTTCCCGCTTCGGAAGTCAATGAATGCTTCACAATAATCACGATATTTTATTTTACTCGGTTCTAAATGTCTTTGATGTGTTTTGACAAAATGCCTTGCCCAATCGAAAATATTATCAATATCCTCTGGAAAAAGAAATTGATATTGACTTTTATCTTCAAATTTTGCTAAACGGAGTATCAAAGTCACTATGTTTTTAAACATACCTGTGTTTATAGTATAGTTATCGTCTTCTTCAATTTCTTTTTCTAACCATAGTTGATTGTATTGAATACTTTTAATAACAAATTCATCTTGTCCATGATTAACATGATAATTAGCATAATTGGTTAGGTTTGAATAAATATCCATCCATTCAAAATTGGTCATTATAGTCGAATTCTCATGACACAATGCCATTTGAACCAGTAAACGTTCCACATTTAAAAAATCATGAATAGAAGCAGAAGCAATTGCTTCTTGATTTTTTAATTTTTTCAAAAGCTTAACTATCTCCCAGTAAATCTGAATAATCGGATGCCAACCTTTTTTATGTTTTACCAAATCAAAAATAGCTGGCATCAATTTGAAATCTTGCTCATTGTACGGAATTACATTTTCATGCATCATCACAGTATAACTGACGTAGGCGCAATAAATCTTTAACTGCTCCAATATCATAAAATCTACCATTGCCATTGACAAGTTTAATAAATTAGGCTCTTTATCTCGATTGCTTTGTTTTTGTCTTTTTAGGCGTATTGATTGTTCTTTTTTGAGTTTTTCAAGAAAAAAGAAACTTTTTTCAACTTTTTTATTATCCATGTATTTTACGTTATCTCCAATAAATAATATTGATAATCAGTGCTTTAAAAAATAAAAATAGAGTTGACTGCCTCTAACATTTGCGAACCTTATCATTTTTTATCTCCCGATACTATCTATCAAAAGTATGCTTATTTGTATCAACAAAACAAGCCAAGTGTACACAATCAAGTTTGTTGAGTTTTGAGTTTATATTTTTCACCAAGACCATGGTGAGCGCGTTCAACGTGGCATTAAAAAGTTAATGCCTTATGAAAATTCTAGCAATTTTCTTTGTCGCCGTAACAGCGATGTTTAATAGTCTGTCAGTAACTTATACTGATGCCGTTTTAGAAACTTCTTCACAGCAAGTTTTGGAAGTAGATGATTTAGCACCTAGTGGGATTATCATGGAAGAAATTGCCATGTTAGCAAATTCAGGTGATGACAATAATCCTATAACAAATGTTGCTATCTATGATAAAGCTCAACAAGAGTTAGTTCATGAAGAAGGTGGCTGTAATGAATCTTTTTGTTCATTTAATTTATCACATTTGCCAGAAGGAATCTACTATGCAATTGTTTATACAGAAGACGGAAGTTTCAGTGATTTTATTGAAATTAAATAAGAGTAATTCATAGATTATTTTGGGATAATAGGTAGTTAATTCTATCTATTATCCTTTTTTATATATTTACTTAGCCATAATCTATCTAATAACGTAATTTTCCCTTTATACTGATTTAAATTCACTTTATCTCCATTTACTAGAGCTTTCATGATTTTTATAAAATTAAGAGCAGTAACTCTTTTTTTCTCTGATAGAATTTGATTCCTGTAAAAAAAATTGCGCATTGCTTCTAATTCACTATTAAGAAGTTTATATGTTCCTTCTTCAAAATGTATTTGTAAAAGCAATTTTCTACACTTAATTTTCAAATACGGATCTTGGCTTTTTACTTTCTGTAAAATTATACTTGCCTTTTCTATATTACCATCATAAAATTCTATATGTGCTTCATCTATCATTTTGATAGTTTCTCTATTCTCTTGTGGAAGATATTTTGAAAACTTTTTGATAAAAGAACGCAACCAATTCATTTCACGAATTGCTATCGCAAAAGTCAATGTATTAATATATTTTCCTTGAGACAAGATTTTATTTTTGACCAATAGCTCTTTTTTGATCATTTTTTTTATTAATGCTATATACTCATGAGCGTATATTTCCTCACCTCTATTGAAAGCATTTGTACAAAAATTGAGCAAGTAAGTATTAATATCTACCTTGAAATCATCAGATAGTAAATGTTGAATATCGTTCATTACCTGTTGAACTAAGCTATAATCTGTATGCCTCCTATGTTTAATAAGGGATAATAAGGTGTTCGAAATTTTAATAATTTCAGAAGAATGATCTAAGTCAAAAGCATATTCTAATGACGAAACGGTTGTATCTAATCCCAAAATGTTATCATTCATAACATTTCTACGGTTATACATTTCAGTTAATAATCGTAACTTATTGACCAAATAAAAAATGATCCAGAATTATGAATAAACGAAGATCAAAAGCACTGAAGCAATTGGCTGATCTTTTGCCAGCCGCATACATCACCAGAGATCACACCGAAACGGGGCGACTTCGTGAACTGTATGAACTGAATGATAAAGACGAAAATCTTGGCCTTGATCTTCCAGAAATGAATGAAGATAATTGTGACCAAATATTTAGTATTAAATATCCAGCAATGGAAATACTAAATCATCACAAACGACTGAAGG
>CAKZLL010000174.1 GCA_937125475.1 uncultured Saprospiraceae bacterium
GTTCGAAGCGCCGGTAACCATGTTACGAGTGTATTGTTCGTGGCCAGGAGTATCTGCAATGATAAACTTACGTTTGTCAGTAGAATAATAACGATAGGCTACATCAATCGTTATGCCTTGCTCACGTTCGGATTGCAAACCATCAACTAAAAGTGCCAAGTCAACTTTGTCACCAGTGGTACCTACTTTTTGGCTATCTTTGGTAATTGCCGCCAGTTGGTCTTCAAATATCATTTTGGAGTCGTGTAATAATCGACCAATTAACGTACTTTTGCCGTCATCAACACTACCTGCGGTCGTAAATCTTAATAACTCCTGTTCCATGTTCAGTATGAATTAGTTATGTTTTTTAAAAATAGCCTTTTACTTTTCGATCCTCCATAGAAGTTTCAGAACGTTTATCATCGGCACGTCCGCCTCGTTCTGTCATTCGAGTAGTTGCTACTTCTTGAATGATATCTTCAATGGTGTTTGCCTCCGATTCCCAAACTCCTGTACAAGTTGTATCGCCAATCGTTCTACAACGAACCATTGTTTCAAATACTTCTTCTTCTGGTCTGCGATTAATATGTCCTGTATTAGCTGCTAATAAAATCCCATCTCTTCTAAAAACAGGTCTTTTGTGTGCATAATACAAAGAAGGCAAATCGACTTTTTCAATGGCTAAATACTGCCAAACATCTAATTCCGTCCAATTACTGATAGGAAAAATTCTAAAATGTTCTCCAAAATGTTTTTTACCGTTATATAAATTCCATAATTCTGGTCGTTGGTTTTTCGGATTCCATTGTCCAAAATCATCTCGATGAGAAAAAAATCGCTCTTTGGCTCTTGCCTTTTCTTCATCTCTTCTTGCGCCTCCCATTGCTGCGTCAAACTTTCCATTTTCGAGTTCTTCGAGCAAAACAACGGTTTGTAATCCGTTTCTACTAGCGTTATAGCCGCTTTCTTCCTTTACAAGTCCTTTTTTAATCGCTTCTTCTACCGAACCAACGATCAATTTCACTCCCAACTTTTCAACTAATTGATCTCTATAAGCAATCGTTTCGTCAAAATTATGTCCTGTGTCAATATGTAATAAAGAAAAAGGCATGTTTGAAGGGTAAAAAGCTTTTCGTGCTAAATGTGTCATCAAAATGGAGTCTTTACCTCCAGAAAACAAGAGAACTGGTCGTTCAAATTGTGCTGCAACCTCTCTTAAAATAAAGATGGACTCAGCTTCCAATTCTCTTAAATAAGATAAGTTGTAATTCATCTTAATACTTAGCTTTAGTTTAACAATTCTAAAATAAAGTTGAAAAATTCTGTCGATGAATTTGTAATACTACAATTTGTCGTCTTAAGTTTTAAACTTGGATTTTCAGGCGCTTCATAAGGCGCATCTATACCTGTAAAATTTTTAATAATGCCTTTTCTAGCTTTTTCATATAAGCCTTTAACATCCCTATTTTCACATTCTTCTAAAGGCGTGTTAACATATATTTCATAAAAAAATTCTTCGCCAATAATTTCTTTTGCCATTTGTCGGATCTCGATGGTCGGGCTAATAAATGATGCGATTGTTACAATACCACAATCCGCGAATAATTTAGCTACTTCGGCAATTCTACGAATATTTTCGATGCGATCTTCTGGTGTGAAAGACAAATTATTATTCAGTCCAGAACGAATATTATCCCCATCTAAAATTTGTGTTAAAAAGCCAGCTTCATGCAATAAAGCTTCTGTATGTTGTGCAATAGTACTTTTGCCTGATCCAGATAAACCTGTAACCCAAAAGACCATTCCTTTCTGCTTCAACAATTTTTCTTTGGCTTCTTTTTGTAGAATTTTATCAAAAATGGGATAAATATGTTCTATTGGACTATTCATTTATTTCCAATTGAATTCGCTAGTTGATATGGCTTCGCCGACGATATGTCGCAAAAGACTATCCTTGAAAAGAAATTGATAAGAGTTTGAGCAATAATATTGCTCCTTAGTTTCGATGTTAATCATCGTCAATTGTTCAAATTAGTTGAACTAAGATTTATACCTTTTGAATTAAATGTTTCTCAACACTTAGAGAAAAAGTATGTTGTATATGTTCAAGGGTAATTAGTACCCTATTTTTTCCAGTTGTTTCGATTAACCTCCCTTTTGTTCCAGCTAAACTTCCTGTTGTAATCTCTACTCTATCTCCTTTTTGTAGAGGCGGTGCTGCTTCCACTTCAAATTCAATATCTTCTTCGAGTAAGTTTTTGAGGAACAAAATTTCTTCTTCTGGGATTGCGATTAAATCCTTAGAAAACTTAATAAACTTTAATACATAATCTGTTTCTAGAACAGGAACATAATTTTTCAGGGTAATTTTCACAAAGATGTAACAACTAATCAATGGTAATTCCATTGTTCGTCGTTTTTTGCTCCACTGTTTGACTACTTTCTGTATAGGTAAATAACATTCAATCCCCTTTTGTGTAAGTCTTTTTTCTACGAGCTTTTCTCTTTTATAATTTGTGTAAACAGCAAACCAACGTGCTTCTTTAGCATCTAATTGATTAATCGTTTGACTTGGCTGTTTTCTCATTTTATTAATTTGGCTTCTGTTATGCTATAAAAGATGGATTGAGTTTATAAAAATTCAATCCATCTTTTATTTTTTCTTTAGATTTCTCTTACTTGATTATCATCTAAATGATATTTTTGACCCGTTTCGGGGCAAGCTGCTTTATTATTTTCATCAAAATGCAGTCGATGTCCATATTCACTCACCCAACCAATTTGCCTAGCTGGATTTCCAACTAATAAAGCATAAGCTGGAACTTCCTTCGTTACAACTGCACCCGCGCCAATAAAGGCATATCTTCCAATATCATTTCCACAAACAATAGTCGCATTCGCTCCAATACTTGCACCTTTTTTGACTAAAGTTCGTTTATATTCATTTTTTCGTTGAACAGCACTTCTTGGATTTATCACATTTGTAAATACCATAGAAGGCCCTAAAAACACATCATCTTCACAAATCACTCCAGTATAGATCGAAACATTATTCTGAACTTTTACATTATTACCCAAAATGACATCAGGAGAAACAACAACATTTTGTCCAATATTGCATTTTTCTCCGAGTACACATTTAGGCATAATATGACTAAAATGCCAAATTTTAGTTCCTTTTCCAATCACACAACCTTCATCAATAATGGCTGTTTCATGGCTAAAATAAGTTTGATCTTCCATTGATGTTTATTTTTTATAAAAAGATAAAACACCTTGAATAATTTGCTTCAATGTTTCTTCCTTCATTTCAGTATGAATAGGAAGAGACAATACTTCTTTACAAAGTTGTTGTGTTGTAACTAATGGTGTAGGAATCACTGCTGATGCTTTAAAAGCCCCTTGTTCATCCAAAGGCAAAGGATAATAAATCCGAGCAGGAATACCTATTTCGCCCAAATACTTTTGTAATTCATCACGTTTTCCATCTGCAATTCTCATTGTATATTGGTGAAAAACATGAGTAGAATTAGCCGCACGAACGGGTGTTTGAATACCTTCAATCGCTGCAAATGCTGCGTCATAAGCATCAGCTACTTTATTTCTAGCAGCATCATAACTATCTAAATATTTTAATTTAATATCTAAAATAGCTGCTTGAATACTATCTAATCTCGAATTACAACCAACTACATCATGATAATATTGAGTAGTACTTTGCCCATGATTAGCGACAGATCTTAATTTTTGATTCAAATCACTATCATTAGTAAACATTGCGCCACCATCACCATAACAACCTAAATTTTTAGAAGGAAAGAAAGAAGTTGTACCAATATGTCCTATTGTTCCAGCTGATTTTTTAGTACCATCACTAAATGTATAGACAGAACCAATAGCTTGCGCTGTATCTTCGATTACATATAAGTTATGCTTTTTAGCTACTGCTAAAATTGGTTCCATATCTGCAGTTTGTCCAAACAAATGAACAGGAACAACAGCTTTAGTTTTTGGTGTAATAGCTTGCTCAATGATTTCAGCAGTGACATTGAAAGTATTTGGATCAACATCTACTATAATCGGTGTCAAATGAAGTAAAGCTATAACCTCTGCCGTAGCAACATAAGTAAATGCTGGAACAATCACCTCATCTCCAGGCTGTAAACCACATGCCATCATCGCAACTTGAAGCGCGTCAGTCCCATTAGCACAAGGAATAACATGATTAACATCAAGATATTTTTCAAGAGATGCTTGAAAAGATTTGACTGTTGGTCCATTAATATAAGCTGTACTTCCAATACATTCAATTACCGCAGCATCAATTTCAGCCTTAATATTCAAATACTGCGTTTTTAGATCTACCATTTGGATCGATGCCATACTGATATATGTTTTTAACTCTATCTTTTATAATTCAGCTATTATTTACTCCATAATAAAAGGGGTTGAGCTTCAAAATTTCCCCAATCAATATTTTCCTTATTAGAATAAACTAAATAGCGTATTTTCCGATGTATAACCCCCTCAACTCGTTCTACCAATTCAATTAAATAATTTTTATCTATATCACCAATAAAAATTAAATCAATAATTCTACTATCCAATCCTCGTGCAAATTTTCCAGTAAGATATACTTCTTCTACTGCACCAAGTCGTTCAATGATCTTTTCAATAACCTGATCAATTCCGACATGTTTTAGTATAATATTATGGATTTCTCGGAATAGTGGATGCTGAGTATTAGCTCTAAAAATTTTTTTATTACCTTTCATTTTAGCAGATAACATACCTGCATCTTCAAACTTATTGAGTTCGACTCGAATAGCATTCGACGAATCGCCGAACTCACTTTCGAGACTTCTCAAATAAGCTGTAGTATTACTATTCAAAAAGAACTTTAGTAATAACTTAACTCTAGTCTTTGAAGATATTAAGGTTTTTATCATGATTTATTGAGCAACTGTTTTACCCTTTTATAGTTTTACGATATAAAAAATGAGTATTGATGAATCAATTCATTGAATACCGACCATTATTCGGTATTATTATAAGTCTTTTATAATGCCCAGTAATTCACTTTATCAGAGAACTTACCTTTATAAAGATTTTTAACATCTACAATAATAGGTCTACCACAACTTGAAAGAGATTTAAAAAATGCTTCATCTTTATTTAAATAGGCATCATGATTAACTGCCACTAAAATAGCATCATAATCATTAGATGGATTAGAGACTAATCCATAACCATATTCATGCTCTACCTCAGCATTACTTGCATGAGGATCAGCAACATCAACATCAATCGAAAACTCTTTCAATTCTTTAATGATATCTGCTACTTTTGAATTTCTAATGTCTGTTACATTCTCTTTGAATGTAATCCCCATTACCAAGACTTTAGCTTTTGAAGGGTTTTTTCCTTCTTTGATAATCATTTGTATTGTTCTACTCGCAAGAAAACTGGCCATCCCGTTATTAACTCGACGACCGCTCAAGATAACTTGCGGGTCATATCCCATTTTTTCTGCTTTATGGGTCAAGTAGTAAGGATCTACACCTATACAGTGACCACCAACTAACCCTGGTACAAACTTTAAAAAGTTCCACTTAGTACCTGCGGCAGCTAATACATCATGTGTATTGATATTCATTTTACTGAAAATCATAGCTAACTCATTCACAAATGCGATATTGATATCTCTTTGAGCATTCTCAATTATTTTAGCAGCTTCTGCTACTTTAATAGTTGCAGCTTTATAGATACCTGCTGTAATAATATGACCATAAACCTTTGCAATTTCTTCCAAAGATTCAGCATCACAACCTGATACAATTTTTGTGATTTTATCAACAGTGCGCAATTTATCTCCTGGACTAATCCGTTCTGGTGAATAACCAATTTTAAAATCTTTCCCTGTCTTTAAACCAGAGACCTTCTCTAAGACTGGCTGACAATCCTCCTCTGTACATCCTGGATATACTGTTGATTCATATATAATATAATCTCCTTTTTTTATTACCTTACCAAGTGTTTCTGATGCACCAAGTACAGGACGAAGATTCGGGGATTTATCCTCATTAACAGGAGTAGGAACAGCCACTACAAAAAAGTGAGCTGTTTTTAAATCTTCATAATTTGCAGTAAATGTAATGCTTCGATTTTGAAATGTAGTAGCATCTAATTCTGAAGAAGGATCCTCCCCTCTTTTCATCATCTCTACTCTTGCTTCATTAATATCGAAACCAATCACATCAAAGTCTTTTGCAAACTCGAGTGCTATAGGTAAGCCTACGTAACCTAATCCAATTACAGCCAGCTTCTTTTCTCTATTTAGAAGTTCTTGATACATTAATTTGATCTTGGTAAATTCAAACAGATTATTAATATTTCGGCACAAATGTAAGGGAATAGATTTAATATTATTACTTGATTTTAATAAAACGACTAAAAAAACTACTCAAAAAGCAGTATTTAATAATAACTCAACTTTGTGTGATTGTTTTCTATTTGGTCAAAATATTAATAGTTCATTTTTCTTCAAAAAACAAAACCCTTTGCCATTATTTAATGACAAAGGATTTTTTTAATTTATTACAAATTGATAATAAACTACTTAGCGAAATCTGCTCTAATTTTATTTAAAGCTGATCCTGCTTTTACCCATTCAATTTGTGCTTGATTATAAGTATGTGCTACTTCGAAATCTTCTGTTGTTCCGTCTGAATGATTTAAACGAATGCCTAAGTTTTTACCTGGCGTAAATTCATCAAAACCTAGCAAGTCAATGCTATCATCTTGGCGAATTTTTTCATAATCATCAGGATTAGCAAAAGTTAACCCTAGCATACCTTGCTTTTTCAAATTCGTTTCATGGATACGAGCGAATGATTTTACAACCACTACTTTTACACCTAAGAAACGAGGCTCCATAGCTGCATGCTCACGAGATGACCCTTCTCCATAATTCTCTTCTCCGAATACGATTGTACCAACACCTGCTGCTCTATAATTACGTGCAGATTCTGGAACAGGATGATATTCGTTATCTAAGAAATTCAAAACATGATTTGGTAGATCATTGTAATAATTAATCGCACCAATGAAACAGTTTTCAGAGATATTCTCTAAATGACCTCTAAATGTCAACCAAGGTCCAGCCATAGAAATATGGTCAGTTGTACATTTTCCTTTCGCTTTAATCAAAATACGCATTCCTGTCATTTGCTCTGTTGTAATTGGAACAAATGGCGTTAATAACTGTATTCTATTAGACGTTGGATTAACAACTACATCAATGCCACTACCATCTTCTAATGGTGCAACAAACCCTGCATCTTCTACTCCAAATCCTTGTGAAGGCAATTCAACACCAGTCGGAGGATCTAACATGACATCTTCACCCGCTTCATTCTTAATTGTATCCGTTAAAGGATTGAATTTCATGCTTCCTGCGATCGCCATTGCTGTTACGATTTCTGGAGATGCGACGAAAGAGTGCGTTGCTGCATTACCATCATTACGTTTCGTAAAGTTACGATTGAATGAAGTAATAATTGAATTTTTGCGTTTAGGATCATCAATATGACGTTTCCATTGACCGATACAAGGTCCACAAGCATTAGCTAGAACAACACCACCCATTTGTTCAAAATCACTTACTAAACCATCACGAGTGATTGTATAACGAATTAATTCTGATCCTGGAGTAATTGTAAATTCAGCTTTAGTTTTCAAATTCTTTGCGACAGCTTGACGAGCGACAGAAGCTGCACGCGACATGTCTTCATAAGAAGAGTTCGTACAAGATCCGATTAAACCAACTTCCAATACTGGTGGATATTCGTTTTCATCAACTGCTTGTGCAAATTTAGAAATTGGCCAAGCTAAATCTGGCGTGTAAGGGCCATTGATATGTGGTTCAAGTGTAGAAAGATCAATTTCAATAACTTGATCAAAATACTTTTCAGGATCAGCATAACAAGCTGCATCTCCAGTTAAGTGTTCTGCTACACCATCAGCAGCTTCTGCTACATCCGCGCGGTCTGTCGCTTTCAAGTAACGGCTCATAGACGCATCATAACCAAAAGTAGAAGTCGTTGCACCGATTTCTGCTCCCATGTTACAAATTGTTCCTTTACCTGTACAAGAAAGATTTTCAGCACCATCACCAAAGTATTCCACGATTGCACCAGTACCACCTTTTACAGTCAAAATACCAGCTACTTTCAGAATAACATCTTTAGGAGAAGTCCAGCCACTTAATTTTCCAGTTAATTTAACACCAATCAATTTTGGCATTTTTAATTCCCATGGCATTCCTGCCATTACATCAACTGCATCAGCACCACCGACACCGATAGCAACCATGCCCAAACCACCAGCATTAGGTGTATGAGAATCAGTACCAATCATCATACCACCTGGAAAAGAGTAATTTTCCAAAACAACTTGATGAATAATACCTGCACCAGCTTTCCAGAAACCAATTCCATATTTATTAGAAACAGACGCTAGGAAATCATAGACTTCTTCGTTGACTTTATTCGCTTTCGCTAAATCTTCACCTGCACCAGTTTCCGCTTGGATTAAGTGATCACAGTGCACTGTAGAAGGCACAGCTACTTTTTTACGTCCTGCCATCATGAACTGCAACAAGGCCATTTGTGCAGTTGCATCTTGCATAGCAACACGGTCAGGCGCGAAAAACACGTAATCCTTTCCTTTATTATAGCCCTGTAAAGGCGATTCTGCGTGAAGGTGAGAATAAAGAATTTTCTCTGTCAAAGTCAGTGGACGGTTCAGCACATTTCTTACAGCAGCTAATTTTCCTGGTAAGGCTGCGTAGTGTGCTTTTATCATGTCAATATCAAATGCCATTGCAACACTATTAACTATGTTAAAAAATAGATTTAATTATCATTTAAACATTTTTTAAGGAGTATTGTTTCTCCTACTTCCTAGAAAGTTTTGCAAAAATACGAAACTTAATGAATTATAGACGATAAAAATAGGAACTCTCTAAAATCAAATCTTTATAAAAAATAGATTTTTTGAAAAAAAGGATCAAGAATGAGGTGTTAGAAAGACTAAATGATTAATAATCATATTTTTATTTAACACTCAATACCTTGTCCTAAGAAATATAATTCAAGTTGCATAAGAACTTATGGTTCATTGACAATTTTGCAAAAGACAGGAAGCATTTTGAAAATGCCTCCTGTCTAACTCTTGAAATTCAAACAGTTATGAATCTACTTTTATTTATAAAATCCCGTTTTGGCAAAAATTATCAAAGATCCCAACTTATCTACTTCCAAAATAATTCTCTATTTTTATAAAAAAGATAGAGAATGGACAATAATTTCATTTTTATAAAAATAGATTGTCACATTTTTCAAAAAAAAAGCATAGAACAGGTACGATGATTCGTCTAAATGCCTGTTTTACAAGTTATTTTGCCTCATCTATCCATTTATATATTGACTATTAGCATTATAAAATGTATTTTTGTTCTATTAGCAAAGGAAAATCACACATAAAATGAAATATTCTACTTTTTATTCACTTTTTTTATTTCTATTTCTATTTGGAATCACCTCAACTTCTTATGCTTCTTGTGTTTATGAAAAGCAATTGAAGGTTGAAGATTTTGATATGGGAAATATGCTTACTTGGGCTACTGCATCTGAACTTAATAATAAAGCATTCCAAATTGAAAAATCAATTGATGGTGTAAATTTTTCTAAAATTGGAAAAGTTAAAGGGAATGGAACAATTGAAGAAGTAAAGAATTATCGCTTTTTAGATGTTTCTGCTACTCAAGGAACAAATTATTACAGACTGAAACAAATTGATAAAGATGGTGCAATTCACTTGTCGGATGTTGTTTCTATTAGTAAAGAAACGGCTAATAACTTTACAGTTGTTTCGATGACACCTCCTTCTGAGGATAATCTTTTTGAGATTACTATTAATGCTATTGGTGAAGACAAATTAGATTATAAGGTTTTTGATATGAACGGAAATCTAGTATATAAGCAAAAACAAGCCTTAAAAAAAGGAATTAATGTAATTACAATTGACTTGTCAGAAATTAGTGGAGATGAATCTTCAACTGGTTTTGCAGGAAACAATGATTTACTTGGAGATAAAGTGGGATATAAAGTTTCTTTAGAAGGAGTGAATGAAGCAGAAATGTTGACAATTGCTCCTCGAAATAAAGATGTTAAATCTAAAAAAGAAAAAACGGATAATTAATTGAGGGTTCAAAATGCGTATAATAATCTAGAATTTAGCAAAACTATACATTATATAATATATGAAAAGGCTTTAAGTGAATTTTACACTTAAAGCCTTTTCATATAAATAGACACGCTAACTCTCAACTATAAATCATGATTTCTTTCCCAATGATTTTGGCTTTGGGTTTCGTTCATAACGGCTAAATAATTTTGATAGCGCCATTCACAAATTTGCCCTATTTCTATTGCATGCTTCACTGCACATTGTGGTTCATTGATATGTAGACAATTAGAGAATTTACATTCTTTAGAAAATTGAAAAAATTCACGAAAGTTATGAGCAACATCTAGCGGCTCCATGTTAATAAAAGATAAGCTTTTAATCCCAGGTGTATCAATAATACTTCCACCAAAATCCAAATCATACATATTCGCAAAAGTCGTTGTGTGTTGTCCCTTTCCAGAATAATCAGATAATTCTTGAGTTTTAAGATCAAGATGACCTTGTATTCCATTTACTAAAGTAGATTTTCCTACTCCTGAATGACCACTAATAAGGGTTATTTTATCTTTTAAGATTGCACTAATTTCGGCTGTTCCTTGCCCCGAATGAGCTGACACGAGTAAGACACCATAACCAATATCTTCATAAACCATTTTAAGGATTTTGAAAGTTTCTAAATCCTTTTCAGTATATAAATCTGCTTTATTCACAATAATATAGGTAGGAATATCAAAAGGTTCTGTCATTAAAAGGAAGCGATCAATGAAACCTAATTTGAGCATAGGTGTGTGAAGCGTGACAAAAACAAAAGCTTGATCAATATTAGCAGCAAGAAGATGAACATGTTTAGCTCTACGAGGTGATTCTCGCAGTACACAGTTCTCACGGGGAAAGATTTTTTTAATCATTCCCGTTTGTTCTACTTCGTTTTCTATATAAAACTGTACTTTATCCCCAACAGCAACAGGGTTTGTTACTTTTAAGCCATTTAAGCGAAATTTCCCTTTAATGCGGCATTTATAAAATACCCCTGCTGATTTTACATTGTACCACAACCCTGTAGATTGTACCACGGTTCCTTGCTTCAAATTACTGAAAATTTTAAGGGATAAAGTAAATATATCAATAAATATCCCAATGATATGATAAGTTGATTATACAAAATACATTGCATTATACCTTTTACTTAGCAACCAACGCATCTACTTTTTTAAAAGTTCAATCACTCTATTTTATAAATTGCTATGCGTCATTTTTAAGGAATGAATGGCACTCGAAATTTCCATTACTAAAGTAGGATCTTTCTCAATAGCATTCCCCACAACGATAATATCCGCGCCAGCTTTAGCACTTGCCATTGCTCGTTCGGGCGTTCTAATTCCTCCACCAACAATTAAAGGGATAGATAACTTACTACTGACCTTTCTGATCATTTTTTCATTAATTGGAAACTTTGCTCCACTTCCTGCGTCCATGAAGATCAATTTCAATCCTAAAAGTTGACCAGCTAGAGCTGTACAAAGCGCAATTTCGCTTTTGTTAGCTGGAATAGGTTGTGTATTACTCATATACAAAACAGTAGTTGGCACACCTCCATCGACTAACATATATCCTGTTGGAAGTACTTCCAATGGACTATTTAATAGTAATGGCGCAGCTTCCACTTGTTTTCCGATCAATAAATCTGGATTTCGACCAGAGATAAGAGAAAGAAAGAGAAGGGCATCTGCTTTATGGTTAACCTGCATTGTACTTCCTGGAAATAGAATTGTCGGAATATTGGTATTTCGCTTAATTGTTTCAATACAATAATTCATTTCATCATCGACAATCAAACTTCCTCCAATAAAGAAGTAATCCACTTTAGAGACTAAAGCGAGTTCAATGACTCGGTCTATGTGTTCCGTTTTTATTTTATCGGGATCAATGAGAACGGCAAACTTTTTTTTGCCCTCAGTCTTGGCACGTTGTAAACCTGAATAAATCATGCTGATGGATTAGTTTTTAATCTTAGGAATAGAACAGTTGATTGTATTAATTTTTATTTACAATTAATTTCTAATAAAAATTGTCCATAAAAATCTATTAGATGTTTCTCAAATAAGTTCTTTGTAAAAAAAATTTGAATTGTAAAATTATATTTTCTAAGATAAAAACCTTCTAATAGTAATCCTAAATTCAAACTTTACCTCCTAACAGGCTGCAAGTTACTTTAAATCATTGAAATTAATTAGAAAAGGTGTTAAGCATTTTATCTCAGATAACAATATGTAAAAAAATGAATAGATTATAGGCGTTTTTTTTAATAAATAACGAGAAAAAAATTCTCCTTTATTAGTTTATCGCCCCTTCATTTTCTATTATTACCCCATTTAGCTCAGATTCTGTATTCCTAGATTTAAAAAAAATTATTAATTCACAGTTAAAATGTATCGTTTTAAAAAAATGACGTTACAATAGTTTTTCTTGTTCTTATCTCAAACAATACTTTTATTTACTTTTTCGTTGGAAGTCAGTGAAAATCAGTAGTGTTAAAGAAGACATTATCTTGTTTTTATTTAGCGCGTAATAACTATATTTATGGTTAAAATAGGTCATTTTATAGTTTTATCAATATTTTTACATTAAATATAATGAAGATTTGATTGTAGTATTTACTTTTCTACTTCAAATACACATCATTTTATTTACTATTAACTTATTTTTTGAATAAAATGTTATTCTCTAATCTTATTTATAAACTATTGACTCGTAAAAACTTGTGAAAAAAAATATTCTATGAAAAGAATAAATTATACCTATGTTCTTTCTTTAATCATTGGGGTGCTCTTCACGATGAGTCCAACCCAATCTTATGCATCCCATATTATGGGAGGTGACTTGACATTCACCTGTCTTGGGGGAAATACCTATATGATGCAATTAAGACTCTTCCGAGATTGTAATGGTGCTACTCTAGGTAATACTCAAACGATTGATTTTGTATCTCCTTCTTGTGGTACAATGACACAAAACCTAAATTTAGTTGCAGGCTACCCAATTATCATTACACCACTTTGTCCAGGGGAACCAGACCGTTGTCTTGTAAATACTGCTCAGTATGGTGTACATGAATATGTATATAAAGGACCTGTAACACTCACAGGATGTTGGGCAAATGCTACTGATATTACAACTTCTTGGGATTTATGTTGTCGAAACAATGCAATTACAACACTAGGTGGTAATCCTGGAGCTACTTATATCAGTACAGATATGAATACTGCTTTAACACCTTGTAATAATTCTCCTGACTTCTTAAATAGTCCAGTTGCATTTTTCTGTGTAAATGAGCCTGTGAATTATAATCATGGTGCTTCTGATCCAGAAAACGATTCTTTGGTATTTAGTTTAGTAGATTGTTTATCTAGTTCAGGTACTTCAAGTCCTTATACAGGTGCTTTTAATGGAACTAATCCGCTCGCAACTTCTACAGGAGTAATAATAGATCCTATAACAGGTGGTCTGCAATTTACGCCCAATCAGATTCAAGTCGGGGTCATTTGTGTACTTGTAGAAGAATATCGAAACGGAATAAAAATAGGTGAAGTAGTACGGGATATGCAATTTACAATTATTCCTTGTACGAATGATCTTCCCGTTGCCTCTGGTATAGATGGTACTGCTAATATAAATGGAACAACAGGAGGGTTCTCACTCACTGTATGTGCTGGCGATACTATTCAATTCGATGTTGCTACTTATGATAAGAATATTTCAGATGTTATTGTTGTTCCTGGACCTCAAAGTATTGTCTTAGACTGGAATCAAGCTATTAGTGGTGCTAGTTTCGTCTCTAATAATGCTAATCCACCTACTGGATCGTTCTTTTGGGTACCTACTAACGCGGATGTTGGAACAAATATTTTCACTGTTGATGTTAAAGATGATGGCTGTCCAATTAATGGTATTAACATTTATTCTTATGTAATAAGTGTGCAAGAACGTCCCGAATTAGATGCAGGACCTTATCAAGTTACTTGTAGTCCAGGAGATCCTGCACCAATTGCAGCTACTTACACTTCAGTTACAAATCCATCACTTAGTGCAACATGGACACCAACTACCGCTTTAGCCGATCCATCAGCAACAGCTACAACTGCTAGTCCATTAGTCACAACGACTTATAAGGTAAGTGGTGTATATAATAATGGATGTACTTATGAAGATTCAGTTATTGTCGAAGTCACTGATGGTATTCAATTACCAGCTTTATCTGACACGACAATTTGCCAAGGTAGTGTTCAATTAGATGCTACAATACCAGTCGCTATAACAGGAGGAACAACCTTTGTCAATGATACTTCTAAAGCCATTCCTGATAATGATCAAAATGGAATACGCTCATATATTAATGTATCTGGTGTTTCGCCAGCAGCTATGAGTGCAACAACGATAGATTCTGTTTGTATCACGATACCACATGTTTCTTCTACGGATGTTGAAGTTTATTTAATCTCGCCAGATGGTGTAGTTATTGAATTGACTTCTGGTAATGGTGGTTTTGGAGCTGGATATGTTAATACTTGTTTTACACCGACTGCACCTAGTTCAGTTCTAACTGGAGCACCTCCTTTCACTGGTTCTTTTTTACCAGAAGGCAACTTTGGTTCTCTAACTGGTTTTGCTACTAATGGTACTTGGCAATTATTGGTGAAGGATGTCGCGCTTGGATTTACATCTACAATAGATAGATGGTCTATTACATTTTCAGATCCAAATGTAATTAATTACGCTTGGACACCTACTACAAATTTAAGTTGTTCTAATTGTCCTAATCCATTAGCAACACCAACGAATTCCACTACATATACTGTTACAGCTACTAATCAAAATGGTTGTACTGATGTTGATTCAGTTACAATATTGGTTGTAGATACACTACAAGCACCAATTGTCAATTGTTCTGGTATTACACCAAATTCACTCGTTTTCTGTTGGGATAGTATTCCAGGTGCAATAGGATATGAAGTTAATGTTGATAATAATGGTTGGGTAGCTTTTAATGGTCCAGGGTTGTGTCATACAGTAACAGGTCTTGCAGTTAGTCAAACCGTCAATATACAAGTTCGTGGCTTAACTAATTGTGCGAATACAGTCTTATTAATAGGCACACAAAATTGTACTACTGCGCCTTGTACACTTGATGGTACTTTAGCTGGTTCTCCTACTAATGTTTCCTGCCCTGGAGGCTCAGATGGAGCATTTACGATAAATGCCACAGGCGGAAATCCAGCTTATGAATTTTCGATGGATAATTTCGCTACATCATTACCAACAGGTGTGTTTTCCAACTTAATGGCAGGTAATTATACGATTAAAGTTCGAGATTCTTTCTTCTGTATAGATTCTGTTGTTGTTACCATTACAGAACCTACGCCTCTTACAACTACCATGTCAATGGACTCTGTTAGTTGTTTTGATGGTACAGATGGTAGTGCATCGGTTCTTACGACTGGAGGTACTGGTGGTTATACATATCAATGGAGTGGGATTGTTGGTGGAAATACACCAATGGTTAATGGTTTATCCGCAGATAAATATTATGTAACTGTTACAGATGCTAATCTTTGTACAACAATAGACTCAATTATAGTCTTACAACCAGATTCTATTTCCTTAACGACTACCTCTGTTGATGTGAGTTGTAATGGTGCTGGTGATGGTTCTATTACTGTAATTCCTTCTGGTGGAAATGGTACATATAGTTACGCTTGGACAGGTTCTGCTTCTACAACAAGTTCTGCCTTTAATTTAAATGGTGGTAATTATACCGTCGCTGTAACAGACTTTAAAGGTTGTACTAATTCCATTGCAGACACAATTAATGAAAATTCTTTAATTGTTCTTGATACAGCTTCTATTCCTGCTTTGTGCCATACAAGTGCTGATGGTTCTGCCATTGTAACAGTAACAGGAGGAACAGGTACTTATACTTATTTATGGGATGTTAATGCGGGTAATCAAGTCACTGATACTGCATTTAATGTTGCTGCAGGTAATTATACTGTCACTGTAACAGACTCTGATGGTTGTTCTAAAATAATCACAGCTATTGTCAATGCTCCTTTACCAATGAGTGTAACGATGTCTAGCACAGACGCAAATTGTCATAATACAACGGATGGAACAGCTACCGTAATAGCGAGTGGTGGTGTTGGTAATTATACTTATGCTTGGCAAAATTCAACAGATATAACAGCAACTGCTACAGGTTTAGCCGCTGGTTTTCAGCCAGTCACAGTCACTGATGGTAATGGTTGTCAAATAGTAGATAGTGTTCAGGTCATGGGACCAACACCTATTTCTATCGCATTAACACCTGCCGCAGTTACTTGTTTTGGTAATAGTGATGGTGCAATCACTTCAACCGTTTCGGGTGGTGATGGCAATTATACTTATGCTTGGACAAATACAATACAAACAACACCTAACTTAGCAAATATAGGAGGTGGAAATTATACTGTCACTGTCACTGATGGTAATGGCTGTTTTGATACCTTGTCTACTTTCGTTCCTGAACCTGTTTCACTAGTCATCACGCTAGATAGTACGGATATCAGCTGTTTCAATGGTAATGATGGTACTGCGAATGTAGTTGCTAATGGTGGTACATTACCTTATATATTCTTATGGGGACCTTCTGCCAATAATCAAAATACTCCAAATGCAATTAACTTAGTCACTGGTTATCAAACCGTAACAGTTACTGATGCTTTAGGTTGTTCAGCAGTTGATAGTATTTTTATTAATCAACCTGCAACAGGAGTTTCAACATCTACTAGTTCTACTCCATTAAATTGTAATGGAGATGGAAGTGGTACAGCAACTGTAACTGCTGTCGGTGGTTCTGGTAATTATACTTATGCTTGGGATGCCAATGCAAATAATCAAAATACAGCAACCGCAACTAATTTACAGGCTAACACTTATACTGTTACAGTCACTGATGTAAATGGTTGTACTTATATAGATAATGTAACAGTTACTGAACCAACATCTTTGGTTTCAACTACTGGAGCAACTGCTGCTAGTTGTAATGGCTATGCAGATGGTACAGTAGTCGTAACACCAACAGGTGGAGTTGGTAATTATACTTATGCCTGGAGCACTACTCCAACAATTACAGACTCTTTAGCTACTGGTTTAAGCGCTGGTACTTATAATGTCACGGTTACTGATGGAAATGGTTGTACAACAACCAACACTGCTATTGTTACAGAACCTAATGGTATGACTTTAACAATGTCCATGACTATGGTCAGTTGTTTTGGTGGAAATGATGGTACGGCTTCTGTCGCTGTTGTCGGTGGTACTACACCTTATTCTTATGTTTGGTCGCCTTCTGCTTCTATTATAGGAACAGCAAATAATTTAATGGCTGGCTGGCATTATGTAACAGTAACAGATGCAAATGGATGTTTCAAAGTTGATAGTATTCAGGTTACTGAACCAACTGAATTAACGGTTAGTTTAACCAATGTAGACGTGAGTTGTTTTGGTGGAATTGATGGCTCTGCTACGGCAAATCCAGTGGGTGGTACAGGTAATTATATTTACCAATGGAATACAACTCCAGTTCAAACAAACGCAACAGCAACAAATCTTGGAACAGGAAATTATGTTGTGACAGTTACTGATGTCAATGGATGTTCTGTAATAGGTAGTGTTTTTGTCGGTCAACCAATAAGTGGCGTTACAACTACGATGTCAATGACTCCTGTAAGTTGTAATAACGGTCGAGATGGTACTGCTCAAGTTCTAGCTGTTGGTGGTGCAGGTAATTATACTTATCAATGGAGTGATGCACAAACTACTCCAATCGCAACTGGTTTAAGTGCTGGTACATTTACCGTAACAGTAACAGATCAAAATGGCTGTTTTGTAACAAATACAATCACAGTTAATCAACCTTCTCCAATTACTTTAATTGCAGGTCAAGAATCTACAAGTTGTTTTGGAGGAAGTGATGGTAAAGCAACAGTTATAGGATCTGGCGGTGTGCCTGATGCTAATGGCGGATATACTTACTTATGGAACTCTGCTCCTATTCAGCAAACAACTGCAACAGCAACAGGCTTGAATGGCGGACAAACTTACACAGTCACTGTTACTGACCAAAATGGTTGTACACAAACGACTTCTGTAACAATCGATCAACCTACTCCAGTTCAATTAACGACTGTTCAAACGAATATTACTTGTAATAATTTCAGTGATGGTACAGCAACAGTAACTGCTGGTGGTGGTACTCCAGGATATACTTATCAATGGGATGCTAATGCAGCAAACCAAACTACAGCAATGGCTTCTAACTTGTCAGTTGGTATGTTTACTGTAACAGTAACTGACTTCAATGGCTGTACTGCAGAAACGACTGTTCAAATCACAGAACCTCCAGTATTATCTGTTTCTTCTATTACAGAAGATGTCGTATGTAAAGGCGAAAATACAGGTGGAGCAACAATCTTAGCAGCAGGCGGAACGCCTTGGTATAGTTTCCAATGGGATGCTAATGCTAATAACCGCACATCGAATATCGTCACTGGTTTAGCGGCAGGTACTTATACAATTACAATGACTGATGCTAATGGTTGTGCTATTACGGAAACGCTCACAATTGACGAGCCTAGTGAAGCTTTAGCAGCTACTTTAAATCCAGTTGATGCAAGTTGTTTCGGTGATAGAGACGGAAATGTCACAATAAATGCAACAGGTGGTATGACACCTTATCAATACAATATTGAAGGAGAAAGCTATGGTAGTTCTAATATCATAACTGGTTTGACTGCTAATGAATATACAGTTAATGTACGTGATGATTTAGGTTGTATTTATACAGAAAACATCACCATTAATGAACCAGGTGAAATCATTGTAGATGCTGGTCCTGATCTTTTAATAGAATATGGCGAAGGTCAACCAATTGTAGTTTCTGTTCAAAATGGTCAAATTCCATTCTTCTACGACTGGACACCTGCCGATAGTTCTTTGAGTTGTACAACTTGTCCAGTTCCTTTGGCTAGTCCTGTTAATGATATGTATTATAGAGTTCTAGTAACTGATGCAAAAGGGTGTCAAGGTGAGGATGATGTAGCAGTTAGAGTTCACAAAACACGTCAAGTTTATGTAGCTACTGGTTTTTCTCCTAATAATGATGGCGTTAATGATTACCTTTTTGTACAAGGAGGTGATGAGACATTTACTGTCGTAGAGTTTAATGTCTATGATCGTTGGGGAGAAAGAGTTTTCAAAGCTGAGAACACTGTTTTAAATGATCCTAATGTTGGTTGGAATGGATATTTTAAAGGCCAACTAATGAACTCTGGTGTATATGGCTGGACTGCTACTATTGAATTTTCTGATGGTGAACGTTTATCTTACACAGGAAATACAACATTGATTAAATAAATTATAGATCTTATTTCTCTATTTTTTACTTATCTCAAAAGGGAACGCTTTTTAGAAAGCGTTCCCTTTTTCTATTTTAATAAAATCCACAAAAAAAACCTGATTACAAAATCAACTTTTTCTGCTCTATATACAAAAGAGGTTATTAAGGTCTTTATGACCAAAAAATCATTTATTGCAACTCAACAAAAAATGTAGTGCAGTAGTGATTATTAGTGTGAAAAATGTAACTTAGTGTCTGAAATTCATATCATTGCAATGAATTTCAAACCAATTAAATAGAAATTATAGATAAGTAGTTATATCTATTTGTTTTATACATATTTTTTTATAAACTTTATTATATAATAGACTAAATTATAAACTTATATTTTAATTATTTATTAATAAAGTCTAAAATCCAAATAAATAAAATTAACTACTTCACTAAAATATTTTGATATCACCTACATAGTAAAATGAAAGTTAGATTAACTCTCATTAGTAAATTTAGATTAACATATACCGAGTTTAATTATGAAAAGCAAAATTGTACTTTGGGGAAAAGACAGCAACGATACTAAAAGTTTGATTGCTCTACAACTTAATCCAGAAGAAAGTAAAATCGATACTTGGGTTTTTTCAGGGGCTTTAGCCACAGAAGAATTAGGGAATCAATTACTTTTTGATTGGCGAGATGACAAAAAAGGTTTTGAATTCCCTGAGGGTTTTCAAAAATTTGAAACAGAATTAACTGTTGCAGGTACTATTTTACCTGAGGGCTTTACAGTTGATAAACCAGATCTAATTCAACGCGCTCAAACAGAGTGGCACTTCATGGTTTTATCATCAAAGTTAAATGCCTCTTATCAGAGTGAATTAGAAGAATTGGAAGAAAGAATTTTTAAATTGGAAGGCTATAGTTCTAAACTATGGGAAGATTTAAAGATTTTTTGGGGAAAAGTAAGCGAGCAAATGCGCGAACGCAACTTATTCCGAGATCATTCTATCGCTTTAAAGGAACGTACAAATGCTTTATTTACAAAGTTAAAAGAACTAAGAAGTTCTTTAGATGCGGAATTTAAAGCACAAGCAGAAGCAACCTATAACAGATTTTCAGCAAGATTAGGTGATGTAGAAGAACGTGTGGCAAAAAACATTAACTTATATAATGTTTTTGAAGAACTAAAAGAAATTCAAAGAGATTTGAAAACTGCGAAGTTGACCAAAGACTTGCGCAATGATATTTGGAAACGACTAGATCATATCTTTAAATCAGTTAAAGAAAAAAGATTTGGTAATACTAATCCAACAGATCGACTTTCTCGAAGATATGACGGCTTAATGCAAGCAATCAAAAAAATGGAAAATTCCATTGGAAGAGATCGTGAGGATTTAGAATTTCAGCATAAGAAAATCAATTCTGCTTACACTGGTCAATTAGAAACACAAATTCGTCAAGCAAAAACTAAGATGATTGAAGAACGTATTTCTTCAAAACAGGCAAAGCTTGATGAGATGTATAAAACAAAAGTGGAGCTAGAGGAAAAAACAGCTAAAGCCAAAGCACGTCAAGAAGCTGATGCTAAAAGAGCAGCTAAAAAGGAAGCTGATGCAGCAGCTAGAAAGGCGGAGGCGGCAGCAAAGGAAGCAGCTAAAGCAGCAGAAGTCGTTGCTCCTCCTGTAGTTGAAACTCCAGAAGCTCCAGTTGAAGTTAAGTCAGAAGAGGTGAAAACTGAAACTCCAACTCCTGAAGCACCAACTGAAGAAAAAAGTGAATAATTATAATAATTATAAATTTTTGAATTACCATATCGCTAATTATCTTTGGATGGTTAGCGATATTTTTTTCTAGGAAAAGATGTCAGGTATCAAACAATGATAGTTATCAATAATTTATTGATTTGAAACCTTTGTCAAGCACCTATTTTTTTATACTCGAATAAAGATCTTTGAGACAACTATATATTCTTTTTGTTCTATTTTTTCTTGCTCAATCCCTTAATGCTCAGTTGATTAAAACCGATTGCTGTGGCGCATCCTTAGGCTTATCTATTCAATTTGGCAGTACCGTTAATCGAGTTGGTATTTTTGCGAAAGCTTTCACGACTTATCGTGATTTTCAGATGAATGTGGATCTGCGATGGCATTTTAATATGAGTAGTTTTGGTCCTCAGAAAAGTGGTCAAGAAGGAAGTTATAAGCTTGGAATAGTTTGGGCTTGGGGAGATTTAGATACATTAGACAATCCTTTTCTCTCACCTGTGAGTAATCAATTAGGCAAAAAAAATAGTCTTGGGTATAGTTTTAATCAATATTGGGATCAAATTCGAACTACTCAAAAAACAGGTCTAGCCAGCTTGCAATTAAATCGCTGGAATTTTATTATCGAAAATGATGCTTTTGGTGGACCTCCTGCGGATAAATTTAGAACTGCCGCTATGATTTTAAATTATCGAATTACAGAAACCTCTACTATTGGCATTAATTCTATTTTATGGACAGGCGATCCGTTTACCAATATGATTGACACAGAAACCCAAGATCCAGAATATCCTAGTCAATATGGTTATCGAGATATGAGTAATGCTAATTATGGGCAATATTCACATGGGATTGTCAGTGCACAGTTTCAACAAATATTTCCATATCATCAGCAAGTCAAAATGGAGTTAGGTGCAGATTCTGAATACGTTCGCCATCTTTTGCAAAATGTAATCATTCACGATTTATATATTGTACCTCGTTCGCTCAATCCATCAAAACATCCTCATATTCCGATGGTCTCAGATGATGGTAGTCAATATTTATTCTTGCCACATCAAAAGGTAAAACCAAGTACATTTTTTGGACAATTTGCTGTGAATGGCACTTTGTTTTATTGATCTTTCTTTATCCATTGATTAAGATCAAACTTTCGGATATTCTGTTTTTTATACTTAAACCCCTCCGCTGAAATATAACCTGTCATTCCTTTTGAAAAACAAATACCTTCCATTTGTCCACGACAGAAAAAGTATCCTAATTCTATTCTTCTACAGTTTCCTGTAAAAATTTTTTCCTCTTTATAGTTAGATAAAATCCACATAAAAAGGCGCATAGGCGTATAACCTACAAGAACAATCGTTCCATTTTCATTAATATCTGCGCCTGTGATTAAACCTTTTACATCAAATGAATCTTGTAAAATGGCTTCGTGATGTCCTGTTGTAGCATCAACAGTATAATGATAGGTTTTAGAATCTTTCCAGTTTTTGCTCAATAAATGAAATTGATTATTATGGTAAAAGAATGCTTCACAATCAAAATTATGTTGCTTATTTCGTCTAGTAAAGTTCTTTTGTTGAGGATAATAAAAAGTCGTTTTTTCTACTTTAACACTAATATTTTTATCCTTACTTGTGATATCAGATTTCTTAATTTTAAAAATCGAAAGGTCTTTTCGATAACCTAAATTATTACCAAAATCACCAATATAAATATGATTTTCATCTTGTGCGATTTCTTCCCAATCTACATTTTTACCGTTTTCTACCCGAACTTCTTGGGTTATTTTCCCCGTTTCTGGATCAAAACGATAGACAACAGGCTCGCCTCCGCTGTCATTAATTGTCCATAGACTTCCATCCCATTCGATCAAGCCAGAAGTTTCTTTAATAATTGGATCTAACTTAGCTACTCGTTTTAAACTTTTTTTAGTTCGAGGATATTCACAAGTACCTTTTTCTCCTGTATTTTTTGCTTGAGGATCATTGCAATTGTTTTGTGCAAAAAGTGTTGTATTTGCCAAGAAGAAGAAGAAAAAAGTAGCATAAAAAGTAATTTTCATTGTATTTGGATTTAGGTTTAAATTTAATGAAAAAAAGCGTTTCCAGCCAATTAAGACCAGAAACGCTTTTGAATAAATCGAATAATAAAAATTCATTATTCACTCATTCTATAATATTGTCTAGTAACGAATAACATCGTCAGCAGACATATTTTTATCAGCAGGAGCTTCGTAAGGAATCTCGATACTAGACGTTTCATCATTATTAATATTGATATTAACATCTACTTTATCAACAGCGATAAACGGCGCTAAAACCAATGCAACAATAGAAGTCAATTTTACCAAAATATTTAATGAAGGACCAGAAGTATCTTTAAATGGATCACCAACTGTATCACCTACAACTGCAGCTTTGTGCGCATCAGAACCTTTGTAAGTCATTGTACCTTTGATATCAACACCATCTTCAAACATTTTCTTAGCATTATCCCATGCACCACCAGCGTTTGATTGGAAAATTGCCATCAAAACACCAGAAACAGTCACACCAGCTAATAAACCACCCAACATTTCAGCACCACCAAAGAAACCAACTAATGTCGGAACAGAGATCGCTAAAATTCCAGGAAGGATCATCTCACGAATAGAAGCTTTAGTTGAAATATCAACACATTTGTCATATTCCGCTTTACCGTCAGCAGCATCAAAAGTTTCTTGATCTTTTTTAGACCATTCACTATATTCCGTTTCACCATTCTTTCTCATTACATTCAAAGCCGCTTTCAATTCTGGAATATCCTTGAACTGACGACGAACTTCTTCAATCATATCCATAGCTGCTTTACCAACTGAGTCCATAGCCATTGAAGAGAATAAGAATGGAAGCATTCCACCTAAGAATAAACCTGCCATTACTACTGGATTAGCTACATCAATTGTATCAATACCAGCCGTAGTCATAAAGGCAGCAAACAATGCTAACGCCGTCAATGCAGCAGAACCAATTGCAAAACCTTTACCAATTGCAGCAGTTGTATTACCAACAGCATCTAATTTATCTGTACGTTGACGCACTTCTTTTGGCAATTCTGCCATTTCAGCAATACCACCAGCATTATCAGAAATTGGTCCGTAAGCATCAACAGCTAATTGAATACCTGTGTTTGCTAACATACCAACAGCAGCGATAGCAATACCATATAAACCAGCAAATTCGTGTGCACCAACAATTGCAGCAGCAATAATGATGATTGGAATAGCCGTTGATTGCATACCTACACCTAAACCTGCGATGATGTTTGTTGCAGCACCTGTAACAGATTGGTCAACAATTTTCTTAACTGGCTTAGTACCAAATCCTGTGTAGTACTCAGTAATTAAACCGATTAAAACACCAGCAATAGAACCAATGATAGTTGCAATGAATACACCAGTAGACGTAAATTCTTTACCAGCAAACACCCAACTTTCAGGTAAAACATTAGTGATAATGAAATAAGATAATACAATTAAAATACCTGTAGAACCAAATTCACCAATATTTAATGCCTTTTGTGGGTTTCCGCCTTCTTTTACATTGACCATATAAGTCCCCAAGATCGAAGTCAAGATACCTGCACCAGCTAATAATAAAGGTAAAACAATAGGAGAAATAGCCGCAAGTCCATCACCAGAGAAAGCACTTGTATCCGTACTCATCAAAGCTAAACCTAAAACCATTGTACCAATGATAGAACCAACATAAGACTCGAATAAATCCGCTCCCATACCAGCAACATCACCAACATTATCACCAACATTATCCGCAATAGTTGCAGGATTTAATGGGTGATCCTCAGGAATACCAGCTTCAACTTTTCCTACTAAATCCGCTCCTACATCCGCTGCTTTGGTATAAATACCACCACCAACACGAGCAACTAAAGCAATAGAAGATGCTCCAAATGAGAAACCTGTTAAAACCGTCAATAGAACATTCCAGTTAGCTAATTCATTCTTTTCTACAAACGTCATTGACGTGTACATAATTAATAAAATACCTAAACCCAAAACACCTAAACCAACAACACCAAGCCCCATAACTGCACCACCTCTAAAAGCTACTTTCAAAGCATGACTTAATCCTGTACGAGCTGCATTTGTCGTTCTAACGTTTGCTTTAGTCGCTACTTTCATACCAATAAATCCTGCCAAAGCAGAACAAATAGCACCAACTACAAAAGATAAAGCAACTAGAGGGCTAGAACCTTCTGTATTTGCACCACTAATACCTAAAAGAATAGCTACTACCACTACAAAGATCGCTAAAACACTGTATTCAGCTCTCAAGAAAGCCATTGCTCCATCTGCAATATTCTTTGCAATTCGAGCCATTTTTTCATTTCCTACCTCTTGCTTTGATACCCAAGATGACTGTAACGCCATAAACACTAAAGCAAGTACCCCAAATAACGGAATCACGTAAAATAAAGCGTCCATTTGATTTTTCGTTTTGTTTTAAATTAAAAAGAATTTCTAATATTTTAAAAGTCAAGTGATTATAATATATATAACCTCTTTTATTTAATACTTTCCTTATTTATTGAAAAGTGGTGCAAAACTACTAAAAAACTATACTTTATAATAATATAATTTTTTAAAAATCTATATAAAAGCTTCAAATTGGAATTATTTCAAGATATTATAAACTTTAATTTGGGCTTTTGGGTCTTTTCCATTACTATGTTTTATTAAAAAAAGAGCAATAAAAAATATCAAAAAAAGTGTTATTTTTCTTAACGATTTCTTAAAAATACTGTTACCTATATATAAATCAATAAAAATGGCAGAAAAAAAAGAAGAGCAAGAACCGTTCATTAACCCAATTGATATAGATAAAGTAGCAGAAAACCCTGGTTTGCTACCTTATGCGCACACCGTAGGCGGTTTTCAAATCAAACCTATTGACGAAGGTCGCATGAAAGGCAAAGCTATTCGTGCAATGGAACAGCAAACCGATATGCAAATGGCGCAACTTTATAAGCAAATGGAATTGCTCGCGGCACAAGCAGAGAAAATTAATCAAAGAAAAATTATTTCTGAGAAAATTTATGGCGCAGAAATGAGTTTCAAACCATTAATTGGACATAGTTATCACCTTTATATTAAAGCAAATGACGTTTATGTACTTTCTCTTGTTGGAGAGAAGCAATGGGGAAGAAAAGGCATGCCTTACAATGAATATGTAGCGAAAGTTACATTATTGGCAGATCATACTTGGGATTTGAATGATTAAAAAATGTATTTACTAAATAAAAAAGCACCAATCGTACTTATTAACAAGTAAGATTGGTGCTTTTTTATTGCGTTGATGAAAAAGTTATTTGACCAATGAATCGACAACCTCTTTCGCGCCCGATTGACTAACATTACTAATCACAAAGAAACTATAGCCTTTCGTATAAGTATAAAAAACATCACTTCCTGTTCGGACACTTTTTTTGGTTTGTTTCCCTTTACTTATTGTTCCAAAAAAGCTCGCTCCATCCAAATTTTCTTTGAATAGCATTTTAGTGTGTTGTTCATCCAAAAGCGTATTATTTCTCAAAGTAGTATCCCATCTTTCCAAATCAGTAAGTGTAGAAACTAAATTATTACTTCCCCAAACTAAATCGCTAGCAGAAAAAATAGTACTCGAATAAACGCCTTTTTGATTAACATAATTTCTAGCTCTATTTTTATCAATAGTTGTCAAGTTCAAAGCCTGTGTTTCCATCATATTAGATTTCTCAAAAATGTCCTTTTTCAATAACATTTCAAAATCTTTTTCCTCGACTTTTTCGATAATTAAAGCTAATAAATAATAATTTAGTGCGCTTTCTGTGTATTTCGTACCTGGAGCATGTACCAATTTTTTATTAGCAAATGCCGCAATGAAATCCGCCTCTTTCTGCTTACCATTTTGAGACAAGCTACTTTTTAGGTCTTGTTCATTGATTAGCCCCGAAGTATGAGATAATAAATGACCAATAGTGATTTGTTTTTTTACCTCTGTATTTGGATAATTTGGTAAAAATTGACCAATCGGATCAGTCAATTCTAACTTTTTTTGTTGTACCAGTCTTAGTGTTAATACTGCTGTGAATTGCTCTGCTAGTGAACCAATGTAAAATCGAGTATTTGCTTTGTTTGGAATATCATATGTCAAATTGGCACTACCATAAACTTGAGATTCTGCTTTCCCATCTTTAGAATATAAAACAACTCCATGAAATTTTTTATCCTTTAAACTCTTCTCCGTAATTTTTTTAAAATTCGTTGCATTTAATACTGTTTCACCTTTTGGTAAAAAGATAGCTTTCGGCTTTTTTTCTTTTTTCTTTTTTTCTTTTGGAGAAGTAGAAATAGAAGTACCACCTCCTTTTATTTGACCTCCACCAATTACAATCAACTTCTTTTTCTCATCAAAAGGATTAAAGTTCTTTTCCGTTATCTTAAACTCAACTCGTCTATTCTGTTGTTTACCTAATTCTGTTTCATTTGTCGAAATCGGCATGCTTTCACCATAACCTCTAGCCGTTAATCTTAATGATTCTATGCCTTGCTCCTCTAACCATTCCATAACAGCACCAGCCCTCGCTTCACTCAACGCAGCATTATAATCATCTTCTCCTGTGTTATCGGTATGTCCTGCAATTTCAATTTTATACTTAGGATTTCGAGTTAAAATATTATATAATTTTTCAAGCGCAGGATAAGATTCGTCCAGAAGAATATGTTTGTTGTGTTCAAAGAAAATGTCGTTCAGAATGATTGATGTGCCGATTTCAATCGTTGTAAACTCAAAAGCGGAAGGTTCTAATAAGAATATAACCTCACCTTTTTGATCACGTAAATCAGATATCGCAATGTTTTGATCTTTGTAATTAATCATTGTAATATAAAGCGAATCTTCGGCATATTCTTCTGTTATATTTAACTCGAATTGACCATCTATATCTGTAGTTGTACCTAAAGATGATGTACCTACCGTCATGTTTGCAAACATTAAAGGTTCTTTCGTATTCTGATTTAATATTTTACCTTTAAGCATTAAATCATTTGCCGAAATACTGGTATTTAACATAAAAAAAGCCAGCAAAAATAAAATGGTATTTCTCATAATACTATAGTTTTGTAATGAGCTATTTAGTTCTATAAGATTCTAAACTTTCAAAAAGCTTGATTAATAAATTAATTCATTATTAATCAATAAGTTATATTTATATATGATAGAATAAAATTAAATGAGACAAAAAATAATTTTTTTTAATAAAAAAAACAAATCTTTGCTTCTATGTATATATTAGGTATAACTTAATCAACTATCAGCTCATTTGGTAAGTCCTAAAACGTTGATTATCTTAGAATAGTGCTTTGAAGTTTAACTTTTAAGCGTTAAACTTATCACAAAAAAAAAGAGCGTTGTATGCTTTTCGCAACAACACTCTAAATTAAACTCACCACAATACAATTATCTTATGTTCAAAGACTGTACCGAATGGCGTATCTAACATCTTTTTTTTGTATTTTCTCTATTTTTCTTTTGAAATTAGATAATAATAACATTTTTTTCGCGAAATAAAATATACTTTATCTCCTTGTAATACAGCCATTTTTACAATCTAAAAAATATTATGTAAGTGTTTTTTTATACTAAAAAATAAAATCTAAAAAAGATGAAAGAGCGAATCATGACTTTACATCCACGGGACAAAAAAGGAACAAATATCCTAAAATTGAAATATAATTTCATCAAAAAGCACATTTTGTCAGTTATAAAAAAACATAAAATCATCACTTTTCAGGATTTATCTGACATTTTAGTCAATCAATTACAAAATGATTTTGATGGAAAAGTAGTTTGGGATGTCGTAATGGTTAAATTAGATTTAGAGGCACGAGGAATTATCGAAAGAATTCCGAAAACTAGCCCGCATCAATTAAAATTGTCATAAAGATTACATTCTTCCCTGTCACATCAACTACCTAAAAAGCATTATCCTTATTATAAATAAGTCTCGAGCCTTATTTATAATAAACTTTAGGTTGTGATAATATGAAAGCCCTTTATTTAAGAAATGAATTTTGAGGTGATGCTGTTAGTCTTTCTTTTAGTATAAAAATTGTGAATGAACAACT
>CAKZLL010000175.1 GCA_937125475.1 uncultured Saprospiraceae bacterium
TGCCCCATTGTTCTAACTCTTTGAAAAACAACGGGGCAAGCCACCGCTGGATTTAAAAAATATTCATTCTGGCAAAATTGTCAATGAACCGTTAAAATAGACCAATGAAATATTAAATAAACTTGTATAGTAATAGCTAATTGCACTGTAACAAAAGTTTTATGATTTTTTCAAAACATAACTTACTTTTTAAGTCGTTGATTATCAGGCTATTTTAAACCTGTTTCTCAATACATTAAAAAGTTTATTTATATTTTTAATTGCAACGCTGTTTTAGCGCGGTAATCTAAAATGAACTAAGATCGCGGTTTTAACCGCAACATTATCAGTATGTTCGACTAAAGTCGAGATATTATAAACCCATATAAATCACCGCACTAAAGTAGCGGTGGAATTGATTAAATAACTTTTGTTACACTGTATTGGATATTACAAAATAAATTTTTAAAGAGCTGAGTTATTAAAAATCAAATATATATTGAGTACATTCAAAAATACAACTTATACCAATCCATATTTAGAAGTTGTATTAAGTATCGAGAAGAAGGATAAATTCTACCATAATTAATATGACTTTTGAATATGGACTGGTATTACACTAAAAACAATAATATTATGAATACTTCCTTTAAAAAATATCTAAAAAAAATGGGTGTCGTAGGTTTTCTCTTTTTCTTTATAAAAGGATTGGTTTGGATCGCTATCTTTTTGGGTTTAGGAACTTGGTTTAAAAACCTACTTTAAATAAAATTATTTTTAACTTAATTTTAAGAAATAAATAAACCTGTTTTTTTCTTAAAGCTTAGACGAACACCGTGTTTTTTTATACAATTGATATAATAAATCCGTCTAAATGATCGTTTGTTGTGCTTGTAACTACTTCATTTTCTGCATATTATAATTTATTTAACATATTTTGGTATTATCTTTTCATAACATGAATAATACACTTCACGTACACTAAAGCACACCAAACAAGTATAAAATGAATTGTAACCGATTAAAATGGGTAGGTCTTTTTTTCTTCATTGCTACAATGACTTCTTGTGTTCAAAAGAATAGAGTTGTTAACGGAAACAATTTTGTAAGTAAAAAGAAAATTATTTTTAATTCACCTGAATATGATTTGCAGTTTTTTGATTTTAAAGGGAATGAAGGAGCTGAAATAGTGGGAAGCCATGGTACTCGATTGACTTTTCCACCAAATTGTTTTGTAGATCCAGAAGGAAATGTGATAACAGATAGCATTCATATTCATCTAAAAGAGTATTTTTTAACGGGTGAAGAACAAAGTTCTTCTACTCCAATGGTTAGTGAAAACTATTCTTTATTATCCAATGGTGCATTTGAATTAGTTGCTTTTTTTGATACATCAGAATTGACTTTTCATCCTTCTGTTGATATTGATGCAATTACATTAGATTAATAACTTGTTGATTATTAGTGGCTTGAACTTGAAGAAAATATAAAAACGGTTAGGTAATATCAATTGCCTAACCGTTTTTATGTTAATTTTGGTCGAAAGACAATGCCCATTCTTCGATTATTAAATTCAAATTTAAACAAAAAAGAAGTTACTTTGTATTAAATAATATCGTTAAAATAATCTAATCAATAATTGATAAAAATATGGCTTTCTTCTCTAATTTCACTAAGCAATTCGGTGGAAAAATTACTCCAAGATACAAGAAAATTTATGCTAAATCTAAGCATTGGGATGGCGAAAAATTTGAAAATTTAGTTAAGACAACAATAGATGTCAATTTGAGAACGCTTCCTGGATTACTTAAAGCACAATTCACAAATGTAGCAGAGAGAAGTCCGAAAAAACCTATTCCAGTATTACCATTTGACATGAAAAAGTTCAACGAAAATAAGGAAAAACCTAAGTTCGTATGGTTTGGTCATTCGGTTTTATTGCTTCAAATCAATGGAAAAAATCTATTAATAGATCCGATGTTTGGCAGTGATGCTGGGCCTATATCGCCTTTTGGAATCAAGCGTTTTAGTGAAAATACCTTAGATATTATTAATCAATTGCCTCGGATTGATGCAATTTTAATGACACATGATCATTATGATCATTTGGATTTAGATAGTTATGAACTATTAAAAAATAAAGTAGATACTTTTTTTGTAGCGCTAGGAGTGGGGCGACATTTAGAAAAATGGGGCATTCCTAAACGCCAAATCACAGAATTTGACTGGTGGCAAGATATTAATTTTGAAGGAATTCATATCACTTTTACGCCTTCGAGGCATTTTGCAGGGCGTGGAGCAAGGGATCGAGCGAAGTCTTTTTGGGGTGGATGGGTATTCAAAACAGCCCATTATAGTATATATCATAGCGGAGATGGCGGTTATGGAGAACATTTTAAGAAAATTGCTCAAAAATTGGGCCCTTTTGATTTAGGTTTTATCGAATGTGGACAATATAATGACCTTTGGCGACAAATTCACTTGCATCCCGAAGAGGCAGTACAAGCGACAATTGAGGCAGAAATTAAAGTGAGTGTCCCTGTTCATTGGGCTGGTTTTCCATTGGCATTGCACCCTTGGAAAGAGCCGATTGAGCGATTTACAAAGGAAGCAGAGCGGCTCAATGTGACATTTTCAACACCAAGAATTGGAGAAATCGTAATATTAGGCAATGAGCCTAATGATGCTTGGTATAATGATTTGGAATAAAAAAATGACTTATTTTGAGTAAAAACCGTATGACTTTTATATGAAAATTATACGGTTTTTACTTTTAGAGTTACAATTTATGGAGAATAATCTCAACTCGGCGATTTTTAGCTCTCCCTATCTCATTTTGATTATCAGCTATTGGTTGGTTTTCGCCATGAAATTCCAATTCAATCTGTTCCTTTGAAACACCTTTGCTAATAAGGTAGTCACAGACTGATTTTACTCGATTTTCTGATAATTTTAAATTATAAAGGGCATTTCCAATACTATTAGCATGTCCTTTTAATTGAATTTTAGAAGTGGAATTAGTAGTAAGAACTACAATCAAATCATCTAAATTACTCTTGACTTCGTTGGATAGCGAGGTTGAGTTATGTGGGAACAAGATATTTTGAAAGGGGGAAATTGTGGGTGATGTTACATTTGAAGCCGTTAAAACTGGATTTGTTATTGCTTTTGATGCCGAAAAAGTAGCTTCTTCTATATTTTCTTCTGGTTCTGGAATTTCATTGTGTGGAAGAGTTGGTGTTTTTTCGACCTTGACAATTGCCGTTTTTAAATCAAATGGTTGATTATTTAAAATAGCATCAACATCAATTAAATCCGTATTAATATTCTCGCTAATCTGAAATTCTTCACTTGCAGTTGAGTCTTTTTCGATTTTGAATGATCCGCCTTTTAAGAAGACCGCTGAATTATATTTCATATCACTTACATCAGCAATCGCAATTTTAAAATGATACTTTTTGAAAGGAACAACATTAGTTTCGGCAGTCAAAACAACAGTCATTCCATCAAATTCAGTTGTTTTTAATAACTGTTTATCTAAATGAATTAATTTCTCCTCTGACTCTAATTTACCATTGAGTTTCCAAGGATTATTATTAATAAAACTATCGCTATTTTTATATTGGTTAATTGTATTAATGGAAATAATCTCTTTGGTTTTCTTTAATACAGCTATATTCTTTTTGCCTTCAATAGCTGGTCCGCTGATGAAAAAGGCAAAAACATCATTGTATTTTGATCCTGTAAATTCCAAAAATTCTTCTGATGCGAATATATATTCAAAGGAAACTTTATTGCTCAAAGGAACAAAATCAAACTCAATAAACGCTGCGTCAAAGGTTTCATTAGCGCAAAGTTGATCTAAATCTTTATCGCCTTTATAATCCATTAAGTCAGTGCGATTAGGTAATGTATTCTCACCTCCGATGGCATTTGCATTGCCTGTGGATAGAAAAAGCCCTTTGGAAATGCCTAGCGGATTATCTTTATCCACTTCAAAAGCACCAATAGCACTTTTGTGACCAGTATATTTAATATTGCCCACTTTAACATTATTGCCGCCTAATAATATTTTTTCAATCAAATCATTATGACTCGTTGTTGTATCAATCTGCATTTGTGCTTGACACACAGTAATACTCAAAGCCATTAACATAGCTAAAATAGAACGTTGAATATCCATTTTTTCTCTATAATATTGTATCGTGATGAATGGTGTGTTGTTGGGTTGTGGTTTAATTAATGTCTTTAGTTTGATTATTGTTTTACACTTATTATACCAGTTTGGGTTATAATAAGTGTAATGATAAGCCTCTAAGAATGACAATAAATTTTTTTGTTCTATATAGCGTTGAGTAAGAAGTCTAAATGACTTTATTTGGTGCAGTGATTTATAAGTCAAAAGTAAATAAAATATTTGTAATACCTAATGTTTAAGCCTGTTTAAAAAAATCAGCGAACTTCATTCCAACTTTATGAAATCGAAAGAGGTATAGCTTTTTTTGATATAAATATTACATTTATAGGAGTGTTAAGGGAAAAATGACAAAAGAAGTATATTTCTATTGAAAGGTTGAATAGATTAGAGCTTATTTGGATTTTCTTGATTATGCCGAAAAAATTAATGCTTGATAATGAATTAAGAAGATCTAAATAAGCTCTAATTATATGTTTTTTTGGAAGGATTTAATAGCTAGATATTACTATAATGCCTGTTTTATATCCTTAGTAATATCATCAATATGTTCTAAACCGAGGGAGATTCGAATTAATCCATCAGTAATACCTACTTTAGTACGATCTGCATTAGAAAGTTTGGCATGAGTTGTAGAAGCAGGATGAGTAGCAATTGTGCGAGAATCGCCCAAATTAGCAGTTAAAGAAATCATTTTGAGGCGATTCAAGAATTGACGACCTCGATCCAAACCTCCTTTTAATTCAAAAGAAACAATACCTCCGCCCTGTGACATTTGTCTTTTGGCAACTTCATATTGAGGATGAGAAGGCAAAAATGGATAAATTACTTCAATAATATCATCTCGTTTTTCTAGAAACTGAGCTAACGCCAAAGCATTCGAACAATGTCTATCCATCCGAATTGATAAAGTCTCTAGACTTTTGGATAAAATCCAAGCATTGAAAGGCGATAAAGAAGGGCCAGTTGCTTTGATAAAAAACAAAATTTCGTCCATCAGATCCTTACGCCCAACAATAATTCCACCCATAGATCGACCTTGACCGTCAATGTATTTAGTAGCTGAATGCGCGACAATATCCGCTCCAAATTGAATTGGTCGTTGCAAATAAGGCGTGGCAAAACAATTATCAACGTGATAAATTAAATCATGTTTTTTGCAAAATTGTCCAGCTTTTTCCAAATCAATGATTGCTAAACGCGGATTTGAAGGCGTTTCTATCAATAGCATTTTAGTATTTGGCTGTACATGTTTTGACCAATTATCAATGTCAAGCGGATCGACATAAGTATGCGAAATATTCCAACGCGGAAGAATTTTACTTAAAATTCGATGAGTTGTCCCGAAAATAGCTTGTGAAGCAATGACATGATCACCCGAATTTAGAAAAGGTAAAATACTATTAAAAATAGCTGCCATACCTGTCGAAGTCACTAAACCAGCTTCCGCTCCTTCGAGTTGACACATTTTTTCGATGAGTTCTTGGGTGTTTGGATTAGTATATCGAGAATAAACTTGAATGCCTTTTTGACCCGCAAAAGCCGCTGCCATGTCTTCTGCACTATCAAAAGTGAAACTCGAAGTCATAAATAAAGGCGTAGCATGTTCTTTATAGGCAGTTCGTTCCATTTGAGAGCGAATGGCTTTTGTTTCAAATTTCATAAGTTAAAGTCAATTTTTTGTGGAAATTCAGATGTCAGGGGCGAGGGGTCAGGTGTCAGCATAGAGTTGATAATCAGTTGTTTACTGACACCTCATTTTTAATCAATTATTTCAAAACTATGTGTGATTTCACACGCTTTTTGAAGCATTAAACCAACAGAACAATATGTTTCCATTGATAAATTAACCGCTCTTTCTACTTTTTTAGGACTAATTTGTCCTTTTAAAATATAGTGAACATGAATTTTTTTGAATGTTTTGGCTACTCGATCTTCATGACGGTCTCCAGTGAGTTCGATTTTAATATCTTCAACTGGTTCTCGTGATTTTTTTAGCATCATGATTATATCAATTGCAGAACAACCTCCAAGAGAAGTCAAAAGAGTTTGCATTGGTCGAAAACCTTTATTTTCTCCGCCAATGTCAGGCGAACCATCCATTTGCATCGTATTGCCAGTATCGTTTGTTGCTTCAAAATGATAGGCATCGTTTAGTCGATTAATCGTGATATTCATGTTGTAATTTTTTTATGAAATAGTTTTTTTTACTAAATATGATTGTCAGATTGGTAAAAATACTCAATTGCTTCTTGAATTTGATCCATTTCGATTAAAAAACCATCATGTCCATATAAAGAAGTAATTTCACGAAAAGTACCGTGTTTCACATGTTGCGCAATGAATTTTTGTTCATGAGTAGGAAAAAGCAAATCACTATCAACACCAATTGATAAAACTTTAGCATTAATACGTTGCAATGCTTCTTTAACACTGCTTCTACCTCGTCCAAGGTTGTAAGTATCCATTGCCAAAGTCATCGTATAATAAGTGAAAGCATCGAATCGACGGGCTAGTTTTTCGCCTTGATATCGTTGATAACTTGCAGCTTTAAAATCAGTAGTTTTCTCCAGATCCGTTTCACTTTGGCTCATTTGATAGCTTCCAAAAGCGCGATAAGAAATCAAAGCGATAGCTCTAGCCGTTTTCATGCCTTCCAAACCTGCTTTCGGATGGCTTTCTTTCCAAGTTGGATCGGTTCTAATTGCCATGCGTTGTGTTTCGCTCCATGAAATCGCCCAAGGTGTTCGACGCGCATTAGCGCATAAAGCAATGACATGATCAAATACATTAGGTTGAATTGTTGCCCATTCTAAGACCTGTTTTCCGCCAGAAGAACCGCCTAAAACGGTATGAATTTTTTGAATACCGAGTTCTTGTCGAAGCAAATCATGGACATTTGCCATATCTCGGATCGTTATTTCGGGAAAATTATGGTATTGATAAGCGGTTGCTGTATTTAATGGACCAGTCGTTCCATAGCAAGATCCTAGCGCATTGGCACAAATAATAAAATGATCATCAGGATTAAAAAAGCAATTTTCTCCAAAAAAACCATTCCACCAATCAAAAACATTTGAATTAGAAGTCAAAGAATGACAAGCCCAAATAACGTTATTTTTATTAGGGTCAAAAGTACCAGCAGTATGATAAACGATTTGGAGTGAAGGTAATTGACCGCCTAATTCTAAATCAAAAGGTTGATGATAGTTGAATATATGTCGTTCCATATTTTGATGGATAATTATCGGTTTTCAGAATTAAGTAACAAAAGATAGTTACCGAACAAAAGCTCGGTACTATCTTACAGAAATATTTATTGCAGTAAAAACGTAGAATAAAATTGGGTGTATAACAAATTGTCGCTCGAATAAAAAACTATTTTTTATTTAAACTTTTAACCTCCCTTAATCCCTCCAAAGGAGGGGAAATATAGCGTGGCTTCCCTCCTTTGGAGGGATTGAGGGAGGTTATAGTAAAAACGACAATTTGTTATGCACCCATAAAATTCTAAGTTTCCACCGTTTCTTATGCGCTTATCTGTGCGAAAGCTTGTTCAAAATCGCCTTTGATATCGTCAATATGTTCGATCCCAACTGAAACACGTAACAATCCTGGAACAACACCCGCTTTAGCCTGATCCTCAGGAGATAGTTGTTTGTGTGTGGTAGTTGAAGGGTGAATAATTAAAGTTTTTGCATCGCCAATATTTGCCAAATGGCTTACTAAATTCAGGCTTTTGATGAATTTATCACCTACTCCTTGCCCTGCTTTTAATTTGAAAGACAAAACCCCACCATAGCCATTTGTTAAGTATTTATTTGCTAAATCATGGTAAGGACTAGACTTTAATCCAGGGTAATTAACCGTACTAACTTCCTCTCGACCTTCTAACCATTCTGCTAATGCCAACGCATTTTCAACATGACGTTCAACCCTCAATGAGAGTGTTTCTAATCCTTGAATAAGCAAAAAGGCATTAAAAGGACTCAATGCTGCACCGAAATTACGCAAGCCACAAACTCTCGCTCTAATTGCGAAAGCTATATTGCCAAAAGGGCTTCCTTCACCAAATACTTCGCCTATTTTCAAGCCTTGATAGCCTTCTGATGGATCTGTAAATTGAGAGAATTTGCCATTTGCCCAGTTGTAATTTCCGCCATCGACGATCACCCCGCCGATACTTGTACCATGTCCTCCGATCCATTTAGTAGCCGAAGCTGTCACGACATTTGCACCATGATCTAATGGGCGGAATAAATAACCTGCCGCACCAAAAGTATTATCAACCACTAGAGGAATGTCATGTTTTTTTGCAATTGCTGCAATCGCTTCAAAATCAGGAATATTAAAACCAGGATTGCCGATTGTTTCTAAATAAAAAGCCTTGGTGTTCTCGTCGATTAATGCTTCAAAATCCGCTGGAGCATCGCCATCTACAAATCGCGCTTCGATACCAATCGACTTGAATGCACGTTGAAATTGATTAAATGTACCGCCATATAAATAAGAAGTGGTAATGAAATTATCGCCTGCTCTTAAAAAATTATTTAAAGCAGTGAATTGAGCTGCTTGCCCTGAAGCTGTTGCAACTGCGGCAGTACCGCCTTCGAGTGCTGCTATTCTTTTTTCAAAAACATCGGTGGTTGGATTCATGATTCTGGTATAGATATTACCAAATTCTTTTAATCCGAAAAGGTTAGCCGCGTGTTCTGCATCATCAAAAACGAAAGAAGTAGTTTGATAAATAGGAACTGCTCTAGATTTCGTATCTCCAACTACTTGTCCTGCGTGCAGTTGTAGTGTTTCAAATTTCCAATTATTAGCCATTTTTTTAGTTTTAAAGTTTAACAATTTTTTTAACAAAAATATATATTATGAATAGGCACAATACAAACCCCTTGATTTACAAGGTTTTGTAAGTACTTTTCTAACTGTATTTAATTTTTTTATAAAAATAGGTGTAGGGAAAGTACAATTAGCAATGACAGCAACAACAACAGCAACAAGAGTGAAACTGGATGAAGTGTGAAACAATTGAATTGTTTACATTACTAAAAGTATTGTTGAATTTGTATGAAAAAGGTATTTGAAAAGTTTGCATGATAAATCTTCGTATTCGAATTTATATCTCCCAATATTGGGCAGGAATTAGCACCTATCTGACCTAGTGTCAGGGTTGCTAGAGGGTCTAAGAGCCTGTCTCTCACCTCATTCTTTATAAATCAAATACACTCAATAAGGAGTGAATTGATATTGCAAATATAAAACTATAAATATTAGATATGCAAATTTATTTGTATTTTTTTTGTGTAATACTAATAAAAGGTTGGTTTTGTTATGAATAAGGTATTAAAAGTCAGTTAATTATATGGTATTGTTAATTTTGTGTTAATAATATTAGGTGTTTGATTATTTGATAATAATAAATGGTTATTAGTGAAATTTTCTTTTTTTTATACTTTAAAACCTTATTTTGAGAAATAATTAATTAAGGCGAAGTAATTAGGAAATTCTTGTCTGAACAAAATTAAATTGATGAAAAAAATCTTATATTTTATTCTAGGAATTACAGCAACGTTATTATTCGTAGGTTTTATTGCAACGACTTTTTTTCCTGAAAAGCTAGTGCCATTTATGCTCAAGCAACAACTCAAAAACCAACAAGCCCAAATTAAAAAAAATCAAGCTTTATTGAGTGATAAAGAAAATATCACTGTTTTTACAGTAGGAACAGCCTCGCCGATGCCAGGAAAACGTGTTCAAACAGGAATAGCAGTGATTGTTAATAGTCATTTTTTTATGTTTGATGTAGGCGATGGAGTTGTCCGTAAAGCTGAAAATATGGGTTTGCCGCTTGCTCAATTGGATGGAATATTCATTACACATTGGCATTCTGATCACATGATGGATTTACCGAGTTTGGTTAGTCGTTCATGGCTATTAGGGCGTACAAATGAGCTGCATCTTTATGGTCCTGATGGTACAGACACGATGAATCATGCAATGAATCAATTTTTGCACATTGAAAATAAACATCGACTGGATCATCATGGTGCTGCAACGATGGATATTTCAAAAGCTAGAGCCATTCCACACGAATTTAAAAACGTGGAAGGCAGTAAGGAAGTGATTTATAATCAAGACGGCATTACAATCACGGCATTTGATGTAAATCATGAACCGATAGAACCTGCGGTCGGTTATGTGATTGAATATAATGGTAAAAAAGTAGTGATAAGTGGCGATACTAAAAAGAGTGAATTAATTGTGGAAATGGCGAAAGATGCAGATTTACTATTCCATGAAGTGATGTTGATCTCGCTTTTGAAAAAGATGACAGCAGCACTAGGAGAAGCTGATATGACACGAAATCAAAAAATAATAACGGATATTCAAGATTATCACACTAGCCCAGCGGATGTAGCAGAAATCGCAGCGAAAGCTAATGTAAAAGCACTAGGATTATATCATTTTGGTCCTGCGCCAGATATGCGAGTCCTCAAGAATTTATACAAAAAAGAGCTAAAAGGCTATAATGGCACTATTCATTTTGCAAATGATGGGGATAAATTTATAGTGAAGTAAGGATATAGTTTTAACTCATAATTCAAGAAAGCGAGAACAATTTAGCTTTTGTATTTCTAACTTTAGAATATAATTAATCAAATAAATATGAAATCAACAACTCAACAATTTTTGAAAGATACAGGCGCAAAAGTACCAATTGTATGTGGTCCAATGTATCCAGGTTCAAATCCAGAATTAATCGCTGCTGTATCTGATGCTGGTGGTTTTGGAGTCGTTCAGCCCGTAGCATTGACTGCATTATATGGACATGATTTTCGGGAAGGATTGCAATTGATTAAAAAGTTGACGGATCAGCCTTTTGGTGTTAATTTTACCATTTTTGGCGGTGCTAATCAGAAGTATCATGACTTGATGAAAGAATGGATGGAAATTTCTATCGAAGAAGGTGTTAAGTTTTTCCTCACTTCTTTGGGAAAACCTAAAGAGATTGTAAAAATTGCAAAACAGCATGATATTAAAGTTTATCACGATGTTCCAAATAAGAAAGTTGCTCTAGCAATGCGCGATATAGGTGTAGATGGAATTAATTGTATTAATTGGCGGGGCGGCGGTCAAACGGGTATTCAATCCGCAGAAAAATTTATGGAAGAACTCCATGATATTGGCATTCCTTTAGTTTGTGCTGGCGGTATTGGTAATGCAGACGATTATCAAAAAGTATTGCAAATGGGCTATGCTGGTGTGCAATTAGGAACCCGTTTTTTAGCTACGAAAGAATGTATTGTTACGGATGCTTATAAACAAGCAATTGTCGATTCTACGGAAAAAGATATTGTTTGGACAAATAAAATCGCAGGTAATAATTCTTCTGTTATTAAGACTAAGGATATTATGAAAGGTGGTTTGCGAACTGGACCAGTTATTAGCTATATGCTCAAAAAGAAAAAATTAAAGAAATATGCTCGTATGTATTTGATGAGTAAAGGGTTAAAAAAATATAATAAAGCCGCTTTTGATGATAATGTTCAATTCTGGCAAGCTGGAAAAGGTGTTGGACATATTAACTCGGTTCAGTCAGTCAAGGAAGTGATTGAGGCGTTTGCAGGAGTAAATAATTGATGATGAGTTTGAAGTTTAGGAAGCACGCAAAAAATAAAATTCATAGCAAAATGCGTATTATTTATTTCCTTGTTCCTTATTCAATAAGATATGCGAATGAAGAGTTAAATAAAATCAATAAATTCTGATTGTTAGGTATTTATAAATTAAAATATCTTTAAATTATGTAAGGGGGTAATAGTTTTATAGCAAAAAAGCTTAAATCTGCTAATTCATATTAAAAATAGCTTTTTTAATTATCATATTTTAATAATAATAATGTGTATTTTATTGACAATCATTCTAAAATCTCAATTTTTAACTTTTAATTCGCATAAGATATGTCAAAATATAAATGGCAATAATTTCCTTTTGGAAGCTATTGCCATTTATATTTAGTGCTGTGTAGATCTTTTAAACTGAGGTATTTTCAGTTAAGAATTTTTCTGTTTTAGCATTTTCTATTTTATTAATAAACTTATTGGCTTCATGCTGATCTCTAATGACTTTTGCTAAGGTAAAACATGAACTAACACTGAATAAATAAGCCATTCCAAAAAAACCTCTTGCAGCCAATGTCATTGGTAAATAAACTAAGCCAATTGCCATTCCAGCAAAGGAAATCACGAAGGAAATCCATGCCATGGTATAAAATGATTTTGAATTATTGTATTCTGTAAATGAACTCATGATTTTTGATTTTATATTGAATAACAAAAATTAAGTATTATTGATTAAAAGTAGTAAATTTTATATTATGAATGGCTTGATAAGAATAAAAAATATTATTTGACATGAAACTAAAATAACTCATATCTAAGAATTGGTAAGTATCGAAGAACAAGAGAATAATTAACCAACCAAATGGCTCACTTTATTTCTTTATCCTTTAATTTCTGCGAAATATATTCAAAAAACTGTGAAATCGTTAAATCTTTCTTTTTTCAAAACCCTACCTTTACTTTATTTTGAACTGAAACTTTGAATTTTTTATAAAAAGCACCTTATGTTTAAATAATTTGGCAGGAAAGCATCGTTTCCAGAGAAAAATGTATAAGCAGTTTAAAATCATCAAATAAATTATTCCATACCATCTTTAGAAAAAATATTTAATATATCTTCGATGGGTTAAATCAATGGTGAAGAAAGCATTAACAAAATATAATTTTTAGATTTTTAATCAATAAAACCAATAATATATATGATAGTTACTAGGAATACGAGTATAGTTAGAGTGATTGCTTGGACATGGCATCATATCCTTTGGCTACTATTGGGAACAACTTCTATTGCGGTACTCTATTATTTTAAAATTATAACGATTGCTATTCCGTGGTTGCCTGTTTCGGTGATAGGTACAGCAGTTGCTTTTTATACTGGTTTTAAAAATAATAGTGCTTATGATCGAATGTGGGAAGCTCGCAAAATTTGGGGTGGCATTATTAATGATAGTCGTTCGTGGGGCATGATGATTGATAGTTTTGTGACGAATTTATTTGCTAAGGAAAAGGTATCGGCAGAAGAAATTCATCGAATCAAGAAGCGATTAATTTATCGTCATGTTGCTTGGTTATATGCGCACCGAAGCCAATTGTTAATTCCTACACCGTGGGAACATATTAGTCAAGGCGGACATATTGCTCGTCGGGCGAAATACTATCAAGAAAATTTTGGTGTTGGTTTGATTGGGGATGAAGTCACTCGGACAGAGTTAAAATTATTTTTGCCTCAAGAGGAACATGATCGGTTGATTAATTACAAAAATACAGCTACTCAAATCATCAACGAACAAGGGCGAGATTTGCGAGAATTAAGAGAAAGAGAGCTAATTGAGGATTTTCGACACATGGAATTAGCCAATTTGTTGAAAGGGTTTTATACTCTTCAAGGTAAGAATGAACGCATTAAAAAATTCCCTTTGCCGCGTCAATATGCAAATATGAGTTTTTATTTTATAGCCATTTTTATTTTTTTATTGCCATTCAGTATGATTCCTGAATTGATGAATTTAACGCCTGAGAGTAATCTGGGGCTTTTACTAGCTATTCCGCTTACCACGTTAATTGGTTGGGTTTATGTGATGATGGAAGTAATTGGGGATTATTCTGAAAATCCATTTCAAGGTATGGCGAATGATATTCCGATGTTATCGCTCTGTCGAGTGATTGAAATCGATTTGCGGGAAATGTTAGGCGAAACGGATTTACCACCGAGTATTCAAGCTAAAGACGGAATATTGATGTAAAAAGAACCACATTCTCGATTGTATCTACTCTGGATTGTTGTTAATGGGTATTAAAACTGCAAATTATAATTATTAATATTTAGAATATTTACCTTACCTTCGGCATTTATATATTTTAATAAAGAACATGTTTTAATAGCTTATTTTTAATAATAAGCGCACAAATTTATTAATATCGAAGTTGCTTGATTGCATAGATTATTTTCAAAAAAAACAATAATTACTGGCACTTCGTTTAAAACGATAGAATGAATATTTTTATTAAAAAACTAAGTTATGATACAAAAGAAGCTGGTCTTCGTGCAGCTTTTGAGAAATTTGGAACAATAGCAAATTGTAATATAGTGATGGATGCGGTGACGAAAAAGTCCAAAAGATTTGGATTTGTAGAAATGCCCAATGAGAATGAAGCAAAAAAAGCTATTGCTGCGCTTAATAAGTCAAAATTAGATGGAAGTATAATAGCTGTGAAAGAAACTAAGCCAAAAGAAGGGCGGTAATAATGATCAGTAAATTGTATTTATTTTTTTGAAAAACAGGACAAAACATTACCAATAATAAGATGTGTTTTGTGCTGTTTTTTTTAATTTAATGACATTTGTCGCTTTTATTCTGATCCGTTTATAATCAGCATACCAAACACCTTTTGGGAATTGAGTATTAACTACATTTTGCTGAACCTCCTCTAAAATTTCATCTTTCTCTTCCATAGAAATGGATTTAAAACAGGCTACACAAAACATTAGAAACCAATCTTTAATACCATTTTTACCTATTAAAATAAGGTTTATTAAAGTTATTCAATACACTGTAACATAAATTTATTAATCTTTTCAATTGCACCGCTGCTTTAGCGCGGTGAACTAAAATGGGCTAAGATCGCGGTTTTAACCGCCACATTATCAATATGTTCGACTAAAGTCGAGATATTTAAACCTGATCAGTCACCGCACTAAAGTGACGGTGCAATTGATTATAAAACTTTTGTTACAGTGTATTCAATACCGTGTAACAAAAATTTTATGATGTTTTAGTCGCAGCGCAATGTCACTGTTTGTAGAAAATGATTAAGAAGTTTAATTTTAGGTATAGCGTACCGACACGAAATTCAAGTACTTGATTAACAATGTGTTATGTCTAGGTTTTGGTGTACTGTACCTGAAAAAAACATTTATTTATAGCTACAAACGGTATCGGTTCTCTGAACCTAGGTCTTAAATAACTTTTATTACAATGCACTCAGTATTTAGAAAGAAATAAAGCTTGATCCTATTTTATAAATAAAATTATTAGGTTTAATCCAAATTGAAATCATTAAGAATTAACGTCACTTTTTGAAAAAAACTAAATATGTCTCAAAAAATTATACTTGTCAGATTTTTTATATTTTTTACTTTAATGTTCACTACTTTGCTTTCTTGTGTAGAAGAAAACAAGACAAGGAACAGAATTGATAAAACAGAAAATGATCAATCAATCAATTATAAGGCTGCTATCAATACTTCTTTTATCAAATTGTTGACTTGGAACATTCAAGATTTAGGAAGAACAAAAGATGTTCAAGAAATCTCGCAAATTGCAAAAATTATAAAGAATTATGATATTATTGCCATTCAAGAAGTAGTAGCCAAAGATCCTAAAGGCGCACAAGCCGTTGCTAATATAGTGGACAATTTAAACCGAATGGGCAGTAAATGGGATTATAGAATTAGTAATCCTACGAAAAGTTCTTCTCCACAGGCTAGCGAACGTTATGCTTTTATTTGGAAAACATCGGCAATAAAAATGATTGGACGACCATATTTGGATAATATTTTAGAAGATAAGTGTGAAAGAGAACCTTTTATTGGCAAATTTAGAAGTGCTAAACGATCTAAACCGTTTTATCTTGTTAACTTCCATTCTATACCACACAATAAAAATCCTGAAACAGAAATTTTGCATTTTAAAAATTATCAAGAACGACTAAAAACAGATTTAGTTTTTATATGTGGCGATTTCAATTTAAATGAAAAACACAATATTTGGGAAGATCTTTATCAAAAAGGTTTTAGTCCTGCTGTTAAAAATACGAAGACAACTTTAAAAAAAAGCTGTAAAAATGGTAATTATTTTAATCATTCGATTGATAATATTTACTTTGATACTGATGTGATTTCAAAAGAAAGAGCAAATAAAGTTGATTTTGTAAATACGTGTAATAATCTTGAAACAGCAAGAAGTATTTCCGATCATTTACCTGTTTTTTTAGAATTTTCAATTTTGTAAATGTAGTTTTATTTTAAGTTGCCTACTTAAAAATTAATTGACTAAATCGAATAAACCTTTTTCATGAAAGCTGCAACTATTAAAGAATTAAGAGACGAATTAAAAAATTATTCTTCTAAAGAATTGATTGAAGTTTGTCTGAGATTATCAAAATTTAAGAAAGAGAATAAAGAATTATTGACTTATTTATTATATGAATCTCAGAACGAAACCAGCTATATAGAAAGTGTGAAACAAGAAATTGATGAGCAATTTGAGGAAGTGAATAAAAAGAGTTTTTTTTTTATAAAAAAAAGTATTCGGAAAATATTGCGCAATATAAAAAAGCATATTCGATATTCTCGAAAAAAGGAAACCGAGGTAGAATTACTAATTTATTTTTGTCAAAAACTCAAGGAATTTAAACCTTCTATTAAAAAAAATGATACGCTATCTAATCTTTATTTTAGACAAATTAATATGATTAATAAGACATTGCCTAAGTTACACGAAGATTTACAGTTTGATTATCGAGAAGAAATGGAGACTTTACTTTAGGAACAAAAAAATAAATAATTGACCTCATATTGCGGGTTTTCGTCCGATATTTTTGTTCTTGTTACTTATTTTTAATCTGAAAATATAGAATAAAACATCTATTCCTCCTTGCTTCGGCATTTATCCATTTTTAAAATTGTACTTTTGCAGAAATATAGAAATGGTTAATGTCATTTTGTACATTATCCAAAACTAAAAAATAGGAATTAAATGTTATTAGAAATAGGAAAATATGCCAAGTTACGTATTGTAAAATCATTGAGCTTTGGTAGTTATTTGGATGGAGGACCGTTTGGCGAGATTTTATTGCCAGTTAAAGAAGTGCCAGAAACAGCCAAGCCAGAGGACGTAATAGATGTATTTATATACTGCGATAGTGAAGATAGAATTATTGCAACGACCTTGAAACCTAAAGCGCAAGTTGGAGAATTGGCTTATTTAGAAGTAAAAGATGTCAGTGAATATGGGGCATTTTTAGATTGGGGCATTCCGACCAAACATTTATTTGTGCCTTTTAGAGAGCAGTTAGAGAGGATGGAAATAGGGCGTAGTTATGTTGTTTTTTTATATTTAGATGAAAAAACAGACCGAATTGCGGCTTCTATGAAGTTGAATAAAATCATTGAAATTGAGGCAGAAGGATTTGAAGATGGACAAAAAGTTGATATTTTAGTAACACAGCGCACAGAGATGGGCTTTAAAGTTATTGTAGAAGATAAATATTGGGGTGTTTTATATCATAATGAAATTTTCCAAACGGTAAGAATTGGCGATAGGCTAGGAGCTTACATTAAAAAAGTAAGAGAAGATAAAAAACTAGATATTGTACTTCAAAAACAAGGTTATCTAGCAACTATTCCTATTTCTGCACAATTGATTTTGGATATGCTTAAAGAGAATGAAGGTTTTTTACCTTTGACGGATAAAAGCCCGCCAACTTTAATTTATGATATGCTTCAAATGAGTAAAAAAAGCTTTAAAAAAGCGATTGGAGGACTTTATAAACAGAAAATCATTCAAATTAAAAAAGACGGAATTCATTTAAAATAAAAAAAATCAAAAACAGCATTAGGATTTAATTTCCTAATGCTGTTTTTTAATCTTGAGTAAATTCTAAAAATTGCTCATCAAAAACAATCCAAAAAGTAGGTTGATGGGGCAAATATTTATTATCATAATCTGTTTCAGTATATCTATTTGTAGCAGGACTAACAGCAATTATGTTAGTTTCAAAAGACATTTTGGAAGGGTTAAAATACCAATCCTGAACGATATACCAATATTTTATATCAACTAATTTTACAGCAGGTAAATCAACTTCAAATCCACCTATTTTTTCTTTTTTTGCTTCAAAAAAAGCGCGAGCTTCTGCCTCTGAAATATAAATAATAGTATCTTTTGTATGATCTGTCGTACTGGTACTATAAAAAGAATTTTCTATTTCTTGACTAATCGTATTCTTTTTTAGAACTAAAGATTGAGAAGAAGCATAACTTTTTAAAGAGGACATTAGTCGGAGATTAATAGTATTAAATTCTCCAATATATACAATCCTTTTTGCCCAAGTAGATTGTGTTTTATGTTTAGCAATCTTCCTTTTACTTCTATATTTATTATTATTAAATGGAATGAAAATAGTATCAGTTTGATAATTTTTAGAGTTTATTTTAGGAGTGAAAATAAAGGCTATTTGCTCAATACGAGTATGTAATTTCAAGGTTTTTTTATTGAAATCCCAATGCTGTTTGACTTGATAACTGTTAATGTTTCCAGGAAATCTATTCTTAAAACCTTTGAAATCTTTATTAATAATCCTAATATCTGGACTAATAAAATCATGAGCTACCACTGTGTCAATCACAATAGGAAAGCAAATGTCATTTAATTCTTTTTTGCTCAATGGTTGTTTTAACTGTTCATCTCTAAACCATTGATAATGATCATTTAACGCGGCATCCCTTAGTGTTAATGTGAATAAAAAATCTTCCTCTTTATAACCTTTTATATTTATTAATTTAATAGTCGAAATGCTATTTTGATTAATGTAAGGTGTGAAAGCAAGGTTTTTGACAGGTTCTAATAAGTATTCCCAATTCGTTGTTTGAGCCACAACTGATCTCGACAACGAAGTAAATAAGATGATTAAAAAAATACTTCTCATGTTTTTTCTTTTAGAGGTACTAAATTATTTTTATCAAGCAATTTTTAAAAGAGCAGCTTCGACTGTTAAACCTGGACCAAAACCCATTGTGAGGATTTTTTGATCTTTTTTAAGCGGTTCTTCTAGCAATTTTTTTAAAACAAAAAGTACAGTAACAGAAGACATATTTCCATAGTTTTTTAAAGTATGATAAGAACTTTGGATTTTATCTTTAGGAATATTTAAAGCATTTTCGACAGCTTGTAATATTTTTTTACCTCCTGGGTGTATAGCAAAATAGTCAATGGTTTCATGAGAAGTGCCTAATACTTGAAAAAGGTCGTCAAAGACTTTCGTCAAATTGGTTTTTAAAATTTTTGGAACATAGCTACTCAATCTCATATGAAATCCTGTATTGGCAATGCGCCAAGCCATATCCGTTTTTCCTTCACTGACAATTGCATGATAAAAATTATCAATAATAATGCCTTTTGTATCAGTATTTTCAATCAAAAGGGCTGCTGCGCCATCGCCAAAAATCGAGTTGGCAATAATATGATCATATTCATTAAATCGTTGAAAATGAATCGTACACATTTCAACGCCAACCATCAAAACCTTGCTATTCGGAAAAGAATTAGCAAAAGCATAAGCCGTTTTCATGGCATTAAAAGAAGCATAACAACCCATGAAATTAATGCAAGTTCGAGAGATGTTAGGAGATAAATTGAGTTGTTCGACCAAATCCAAATCTAGCCCTGGCGCATACATTCCTGTACAGCTAAAGGTAATTAAGTGCGTAATGGATTGATAATCAAAATCTTCTGGTAAAGCATCTTTTATTGCAGCTAATGCAAGTTTTGGTGCTTCTTTTTCGTATAACAACATCCTTTCGGCTGTGTCTGGATGAGGCGCGTCTGTTTCATTTGAAAAGAATTCAAAATTTTCAGCGCGACTAAAATCGTCAATTACGGAATGCCTTTTTGTGATTCCGCTAGCTTTATAGATAATCCGAAGTTTTCGCTTATCTTCATCAGGTACATCCATCATTTTTGACATAAAATGAATAACTTCCGATTGAGGAATGGTGAAAGACGGAACAGCCGTACCGATATATTTAATTTTTGTTTTTGTCATAAATGATTGATATTGAGTATGTAGTGTGTTTTATTTTTATGTAAGAAATTACTTAATGATAACGAAGGTAACAAATTTAAAAAATATGATTTCAAGGTCAACGATCAAGCATTTAAGAATACCATTTTCTATCTTTTTGATGCCTGTTTTTTTATTTGCATTAGCTAATGTAGAACAAATTGACTTTTATAATACGTTAATTGTCTTTATTGTTTTGCATCTTTTTATTTATCCTGCGAGTAATGGGTATAATTCTTATTTTGATAAAGATGAAGGCAGTATCGGAGGCTTAAAAAAACCACCCAAAGTAACTAAAAATTTATACTGGACAGCTTTGATTTTTGATGGATTAGGTATTTTTTTAGCATTGTTTATTAATATTTGGTTTGCGATAATGGTTTTTATTTATGGACTAATTTCCAAAGCATATAGCCATCCCAATATACGATTAAAAAAATATGCCTTTGCAAGTTGGTTGACGGTTGGTTTGTTTCAAGGTGCATTTACTTATTTTATGTCGAGTTCGGGACTTTTAGATCAAGGTTTTGAGATTTGGGTAACACCCAAAATCTATCTTCCAGCTATTTTATCTACGTTATTATTATTAGGATCTTATCCGATGACACAAATTTATCAACACGAAGAAGATGCAGCACGAGGCGATAAAACGATCAGTTTATTAGTAGGAATTAAAGGGACATTTTACCTCACTGCGGTTATGTTTTCCTTGAGTATGCTTGGTTTTTTATGGTATTATTCGACTTATTTTTCATTGAATGATTTTTACATATTATTAGCTTTTCTAGCGCCTGTTTTTGGCTTGTTTAGTTTTTGGTTTTTGAAAGTATTAAAAAATGAGACAGCAGCTAATTTTGAAAATACCATGCGTTTTAATATGATTTCATCGACTTGTTTGATCGTTTATTTTTTGTTCTTAGTAATAGGATAAGAAAGAGGATTGTTGAAAAATGTATTACTTATAACAAATAGACTCGCAAAGAAATAGTACATTCACAATTCATTTTATAAAAAATAGGACTATATGAAAACTAATAAAATTATTTACTGGGTTACTACTGGTTTAATGTGTGCTTTGATGTTGATGTCTGCGAGTATGTATTTTATGAATACAGAAGAAATACAAAAAGCCTTCTTAGGCTGGGGATATCCTGCTTATATTGTTATTCCATTGGCGATTGCCAAAATTTTAGGTATTGTAGCAATTTTAACAAAAAAATCTACTTTATTGAAAGAATGGGCTTATGCAGGTTTTTTCTTTGATATGGTTTTAGCTGCTGTAGCTCATTTAGATGCTGGAGATGGTCAATATATTGGAGCAATTGGAGGAATTGTTTTACTTGTTGTTTCTCGATTTTATGAAAATAAAATCATAGCATAAAAACAAAACAAGATTAGATATTGAGTTTGTTTTTATGAAAAATGCTGGAAGAGGGAAATAGTCAAGTAGCTATTTTCCTTTTTCTTATTAATAGACTTCTATTTTTAAAGGAATAGATAACTATTATTTCAGATATTTAAGGTAGTTTGGGGATCAAGTAATCCATCAACTTTTTTATAAATATCACTCATTTTTAAAGTATAATCAACAGAATTTAACACAACTTTGTCCTCTAAACCAATATAACTTTTTCTGATCCAAACATCATTTTTTTCTTTGTAAAAAACCTCTACTAGCGGCATTTGTTGATCAACAATAACGTATTCTTTAAAAGTAGGAATGGTTTTATATTTATTAAATTTGACGAAGCGATCATATTTTTCAGTAGACGGCGAAGTGACTTCAAAAACCAAAGTTGGATTAATAATCGCACGTTTATTCTCTTTATAAAATTCTGGCTTACCTTTTAATACGGCTGTATCCGAATAGACAAAATGATGATGTTCAGTCATATAAATAGCTACTTCACTATTTAAAACACTAAAAATATCATTAAGATTAAAAAACAAATAGGCAAAAATATTTCCTATAATTAAATTATGCGCGTAACTTCCTCCAGCCATAGCTATGATTTTTCCATTTCTAAACTCATTCTTATAATTAGAGCATTCTTCCTGTTTGAAGTAAGCTTCAACAGTATAAGTTTTTTCTTTTTTAAGAACTTCTGCTATCATTGTCTTTTCTTTAATTGCGCAATCTGACTGGTTCAAAGATCACTATTTTTTATGAATAAAGCAAGTTGTGGGAATAATTGTTATAATTATTTTAGAAAGTGTGAATGGAGGAAATTATTACTTGATTTTATCTTTTGAAAAATGGAAGTTCTAAAAGTCAATTAATTGATAATCATTGGTTTGATAGGTCTCACCTAAAGCTTGATAGTATTCTTCTCCAAAGTGTTTTTTAAAGGATTGAATACCTTTATCTGTAAAATATGGTAAAATAACACTCCAAACTAACTTGTCCCAGCTTGTGTTTTCATTAGCTTTTCGATAAGTCTCAGAGGAGAGCCAATAAAAATTAATCATCCAAATCATTTCACAAATATTGCGATAAGAACCAGGAATACGTTCTTTATTCATATTGCCAATCTGAATGGAAAATGCAATCGTTGACATTTGCCTTTTTAGTAAATCTTCCTTCATTTTCTGGATTTGCTCAACTATCATGGGATGGCTCAAAACTCGTACATCTTGGAAAATAAAAGCATATTCTTTTTGCAATTTGAGGTAAACTTCAGTGGTTCTATTCGTACTTCCCCAAGAAGGAAACTGCATTGCTCGCCCGATACTTGTCTCGTATTTTGCCCACATTTCTTGCGCCAAAGCTTCTAGTAATGCGTCTTTATCTTTAAAATAATACGTCAAATTTCCTCGACTGATTCCTACTTTTTGTGCCAATAGATTTAAGGTCGGTGCGCCCATGCCTTGCGCCCTGAAAAGTTCCTTACTTGTTAATAATATTTTATCTCTTGTACTCAATTCTTAGTTGGATTTGATCTGTTATTTGAACAATAGTTTTAAATAATAATTTTACAAATATACAAAAAATAGCGGATAAGAATATTTTTTTAGTCACTATCGCTATTTTTATTTTAAGTGTTGCTATTTTATTTTATATTTGTGATAATAAATAAAGGTTGGAATATTAGTTTTTATATGAAAAGTTATTTTTTAACTGATTTATTCATCATTAATTGAAGAAATGAATTATCAAGTAAATATAGGAGAAGAGGCTTTTAGTTTGACTACCAATGAATTAGATGCATTAAATATGGTCGCTAATGGAAATGAACTTCATGTGCTTCAAAATAATGAAGCTTTTGATGTGAAAGTGATTTCGACTAACTTTAATACTAAAACGTTGACATTAGAAGTCAATGGCAATAAATATGAGCTTAATATTGAAGATAAATATGACTTATTAGTCAAAAAAATGGGCTTATCGGCTGTCGTTGTTCAAAAAATGACTAATGTCAAAGCACCGATGCCAGGATTAGTAATAGATGTATTGGTCGAACCAGGTCAAGCCATTGAAAAAGGAACTCAATTATTGATTTTAGAAGCCATGAAAATGGAAAATGTGCTAAAAGCAGAAGGCGAAGGCATTGTCAAATCTATTGAAGTTGTGAAAGGCGCAGCAGTAGATAAAGGTCAAATTCTTATTTTAATGGAAAATTGACAATTGACAATTGACAACGAAAAGCACAAGTACAATATATAATGAGAGAGAATCCTATAAAAGACAAATCATTTGATTTTGCGTTAAGAATTGTAAAATTATATCAATTTTTGACTAAAGAGAAAAAGGAATTTGTAATGAGTAAGCAATTGTTGTGTTCAGGAACGTCAATTGGTGCAAATGTTAGAGAGGGAGAACATGCAGAAAGTAAGGCTGATTTTATTCACAAAATGGCTATCGCATTGAAAGAGGCTAATGAAACTGAATATTGGTTATTGCTATTATATAAAAGTGATTTTTTATCAGAAAAAGCCTTCAAGTCAATAAACAAAGACCTAAAAGAAGTTTTACGAATTTTAATTTCAATTGTGAAAACAAGTAAAAAAAATAAATAATAGTTGATTATAAGCAAATGACAAGGATATTTATCGTTGTCAATTGTCAATTGTCAATTGTCAATTAAAAAATATGTTCAAAGAGTTCAAGCCTGTTTCTAAAAAAGAATGGTTAGCGAAAATAGAAAAAGACCTAAAAGGCAAAAAATCAATTGATACTTTCAATTGGGAATTGGAAGGAATGGAATTTACGCCTTTCCACCATCAAGACGATGAGGTGAGTAGTGAGCCATTGACCAATGGAAAAAACAAAAACAATTGGGAAATAGGCGAGCGTATTATTGTGTCTGATTTTAAAATGGCTAATCAGCAAGCATTAGGAGCTTTACAAAAAGGTGCAAATGCTTTACTTTTTGTTATCAATGAAAATCCAACTTTTGATGAATTGAATATATTATTGAAAGACATTCAATTAGAGTGGATTTCAACGCATTTTAATATTGGTTCTATTGATTTGATCGACAATTTTATAAATATTATCCAATCTAAAAATCAAAACCCTGCGGAAGTAAATTGTTCTTTTTCTTTGAATGATATTTCAAAATTAGAGCATTACACGACCCAACTCCCAAAAGCAAAATTCCTATCTGTTGATGTTTTAAATGTAAAAAATGAGCTAGCAAATGCTATTAAAAAAGGGAATGAACTATTAGAAAATATCAATGAAGCAGGTTTAAATATTTCAGAATACCACGCACAAATTCAGTTTTCTATCAGTTTAAATGATAATTATTTCGGTAGTATAGCGACAGTTAGAGCATTAAAATTGCTTTGGCAAAATGTCCTTACAGCTTGGAATAAAGAACTAATAGCCAGCTCAATTATCAACGTTCATTTGACAACAAAGACACAAACTGAGGATGAGAATTACAATAAAATAAAAGCAACAACACAAGCTATGTCGGCTGTGATCGGTGGTGTGGATAGATTATATATTTACCCGTCAGATGGTTTCGTTAATGAAAATGGAACTGCTTTTTCTCGTAGAATTGGTTTGAATGTTCAGCATTTAATGGAGCAAGAAAGTTATTTGGATAGAGTTATTGATCCGAGTGCAGGAAGTTATTTTATTGAAGAATTGACAAATAGAATAGCAGAAAAAGCTTGGAATGAATTTAAAAACTCATAGTATCAAACGAACGGAAGAGGAATATTTAATCTTTAAAAAAAATAATCCGCGCGAGCTATTTACATTAATAATTGACTTTATAAAAATAGTAGGATTAATCATATTAATAGTATTTGGAAGTATTGCAATATATAATGACTATCAAATTTCTATAAAACTGCTAATTATTTCTACAATACTACTATTCATATTCTGGCTATTGACAATCAAAACAAAAGAAATAATCATCTTATTGAAAAGAATGATAAAACCCATAGTCAGAATAGAAAATTCGATTATTTATATCCAAAACATAGAAGGAAAAACGATAAAACTAAAAACCGAAAACATTAGAAGTATTGAAGGAAAACTATGTACTGAGATTAAGCGTTTTTCATCAGGACATCCTAAAAAAATCTTTTATACTGAAATTTCCATGTCTTCAAAAAAAGGACATAATTTAATAATAGACATTATAAATCCCTCAAGATTATTTTTTGCAAATGAAATCGAGGATTTAAGAGAACTTAAAAAAAAGACAAAAGAATTTGGTCGAATCTTGTCTAAAGAGCTAAATGTCCAATTCTTTTTAGAAAAAAATAAAAGCTTCCGCTAATAAATAAGGAGTAAAATATGAAAAAGATACTTGTAGCAAACCGTGGAGAAATAGCACTTCGAGTAATGAGAAGCGCGAAAAAAATGGGTATTAAAACAGTCGCTGTTTACTCAGAAGCGGATCGAAATGCGATGCATGTTCGCTTTGCAGATGAGGCAGTTTTATTAGGTGCTGCACCTTCATCAGAATCATATTTGGTAATGGAAAAAGTGCTTGAAGCAGCTAAAACAACAGGCGCTGATGGTATTCACCCAGGCTATGGTTTTTTGAGTGAAAATGCAACTTTTGCTCAAATGGTTGAAGATAATGGAATTGCTTTTATCGGACCAAAACCACACGCTATCCAAATAATGGGAAGTAAATTAGCAGCTAAAGAAGCGGTTAGAGCGTACAAAATTCCAATGGTTCCAGGTATTGAAGAAGCGATAACTGATGTAGAATTGGCAAAAGAAATCGCCCAAAAAATTGGCTTTCCTATTCTTATCAAAGCCTCCGCTGGAGGTGGTGGAAAAGGAATGCGCGTCGTAGAAAATTTGGAAGAATTGCCAAATCAGATGGAAAGAGCAATTAGTGAAGCGATTTCTGCGTTTGGTGATGGCTCTGTTTTTATTGAAAAATACGTGATGTCTCCGCGTCATATTGAAATACAAGTTTTAGCAGATACGCATGGAAATGTTGTTCATTTGTTTGAAAGAGAATGTAGTGTGCAACGTCGTCATCAGAAGGTTGTTGAAGAAGCGCCATCAGTGGTTTTAACTCCAGAAATTCGCAAAGCAATGGGCAAAGCTGCGGTTGATGTGGCAAAAGCTTGCGATTATGTAGGTGCAGGAACGGTCGAGTTTTTATTAGATAAAGATAAAAATTTCTACTTTTTAGAAATGAATACGCGCTTGCAAGTAGAGCATCCTGTTTCTGAATTGATCACAGGAATTGACTTAGTAGAGCAACAAATCAAAGTCGCTAGAGGCGAAAAATTAGCTTTCGCCCAAGAGGATTTAAGTATAAAAGGGCATGCACTCGAAGTTCGTGTTTATGCAGAAGATCCTTTAGAAAATTTTTCTCCAAACGTCGGAACGCTCTCGACTTATCAACGTCCGACAGGAAAAGGCGTGCGTTTAGATGATGGTTATGAGGAAGGAATGGAAATTCCGATTTATTACGATCCGATGATTGCAAAACTCATCACTTATGGCGATTCGAGAGAGGAGGCTATTCATTTGATGAAAAACGCGATTAAAAATTATAAAATCGAAGGAATTAAAACAACCTTACCATTTGGCGCTTTTGTTTGTGAACATGAGGCGTTTACTTCGGGTAATTTTGATACGCATTTCGTTAAGAATTATTATTCACCAGAACATCTCAAAGCCCAACAACATCAAGAAAAAGCCATTGCTGCGGCAGTCGGTTTGAAGTTGTATTTGGAAAGTCAGAAGGAATTGAAGGTGGTTGAGCAAGGTGAAAATAATTGGATGAAGAATAGATTGTAAGATAATGGACAATTGAGAATGGACAATTGATAACGAGCAAAAATTAATTATCTGATGATAGAAAATTTTGAAAAATACACTTACAAAAAAGACTATTTAGAGGTCAGTTCAATTCATTCATTGTATTATGAATGTTACGGAAACCCTACTGGTAAGCCTGTTTTATTTCTTCATGGAGGACCTGGAGCAGGGTTTTCTGATGCCGATAAGCAATTTTTCAATCCAACTATTTTTAATGTCATTTTTTTTGATCAAAGAGGTGCGTCACGAAGCAAACCTTTTGGAAGTATAGAAGAAAACACAACAGCAGATTTAGTGAATGATATAAATCATTTATTGGATTTTTTGAATATAGAAAAAGTATTGTTATTTGGTGGTTCTTGGGGTAGTACTTTAGCCTTGGTTTATGCTATTCAACATGCGGAACGAGTTACAGGAATGCTTTTAAGAGGTATTTTTTTAGGAAATAAAGAAAACATAGATTATTTTATCAATGGCGGTGTAAAAGAAGAATTTCCAGAAGTTTGGGCTAGATTTGAAAGCTTAGTACCTGAAAATGAAAGAGATAATATTCCAACTTACTATTTAAATAAAATGTTATCCGAAGATGAAAAAATAAGCAATCATTATGCTTTTGAATGGACATATTATGAAATGTCGATTTATAAACAAGGCGTTACTTCCGATGAGGAAATCACGAAATTGGTTGCAAATATGCTCTACAAATCCTTAGCAATCATGGAAGCGTACTATTGTGTAAATTACTGTTTTCTTCCAGATGACTATATTCTAAATAATATTAAAGCGATTGAAAATATAAGAACAGTTATCGTACAAGGGAAATATGATGCGATTTGTCCGCCAAAATTTGCAGAGCAATTACATCAAGCATTTGATAAATCCATTTTACATCTTGTTGATGCAGGACACGCATCTACTGAACCAGCAATTGCCGCTGTTTTGAAAAGAGAAGTGGAAAGAATGTAATATATATTGGCTAATTATTGGTTTTATTGGTCGTTTTTGGCTAGTTTTTAGTTGTTTTTGGCTATTCTTATATCAAAGTCGAATTAAATGAAAGAAACCGTTTATAATTTTACAGTTAATTTAAATTGGAATTTGTTAGGCATTATAAGTCAAATCGATAGATTTGATGCTTCTTGGTCAAGCGTTGAAAAAATAGAAGGACAGAGTTTAAAGCAACTAAAATCAATAGCAACTATACAAAGTGTTGGTGCTTCAACAAGAATTGAAGGCTCACAATTAGATGATAAAGCAGTAGAAAACTTACTCAATGATATTGATATTAGTAAAATAATTGATAGAGATTCACAAGAAGTTGTTGGATATTTTAATGTACTTGATTTGATTTCAGATGCGCATGAAGATGTTGACATTACACAAAGTAATATTAAAAACCTTCATAATCAATTATTAAAATACAGTAAAAAAGATGATTGGCATAGAGGGAATTATAAGCAACATACAAATGCAGTAGAAGCAAAATTTCCAGATGGAACAAGACAAATTATCTTTAGGACAACAGAACCTGGATTTCCTACAAATGATGCGATGCGAAATTTAATTGAATGGTATGAACGAGAAAAAATTGTTCATCCATTAATTTCCATTGCAGCTTTTGTTTATGATTTTTTAAGTATTCATCCATTTCAAGATGGAAACGGGCGATTGAGTCGGTTATTAACAACTTTGCTTTTAATGAAAAAAGGCTATAAGTGGATACAATATGTGAGTTTAGAGCATGAAATTGAAAACCGTAAAAAAGAATATTATAAAAACCTAAGAATTTGTCAATCCCAAAGACCAAATGAAGACATCACAGAATGGATAATATTCTTTTTTGAAGCATTAACGAATGTTCAAGAAAAACTAAGCCGAAAACTAGAATTGAAAGGTGTAAAAGCACAACTTTCTCCAAGAGAAAAGACTGTTTACACATTTATTAGTGAACATCCAGGTGCTAAAATTGGGCAAATGATTACAAAACTAGCTATAACTAGAGCAAGCCTCAAGTTAGTTTTAAAAGATTTGTTATTAAAGAATATTATTGAAAGACATGGAAAAAGCGCAGGAACAAATTATACAATTAGATAAGTAACCTTCGGCAGAAATCTTGAAAAGCAATAATATCCAGAGAACCGAATAATAATACGAGCGTAGAACGGCTCAGGAATTTAAGTTAGGTTACGAAATTACTGTTATAGGACAAATGGTCATTCGATATTTAAAGGAAATCAATA
>CAKZLL010000176.1 GCA_937125475.1 uncultured Saprospiraceae bacterium
TTAAAATTTTTAGCAATAGCTATGGCTATTCCGAAAAATTTTGCCTCGAACAAAACAAAATTTCCTGCCGTCTCGCTAAATCACTAACCGCCGTGCAAGTCTACTTATTAAAATCATATAAATTTAATTTTCCTTTTTTCCTTTAGCCTGTTTTATACAAGATAAAAGCAATAAAAGATAATGAGTGTTATTGACATTAAAGTCCCCGTTATTGGAGAATCTATTGTAGAAGTGACGATTTCTGCTTTTTTGAAACAAACAGGAGATTGGGTAGAAAAAGACGAATCAATCTGTGAAGTTGAATCTGATAAAGCCACTTTAGAGATGCCTGCTGAAGTAAGCGGTGTTCTGACTTGGTCGATTGAAGAAGGTGATGATGTAGAAATCGGTGTGGTTGTAGCAACGATTGATACAAGCGGAAGTGATACACCTGACGCTCCAAAAGAAGAAGAAGCACCAGCTCCAGTAGTTGAGGAAAAAGTAGCCAATGAAGTTAAAACAGGTGGCGAGGTACTTGATTTAGCTGTTCCTGCAATTGGAGAATCGATTTCAGAAGTGACGATTTCTGCCTTTTTGAAACAAACAGGAGATATTGTTGAAAAAGACGAATCAATTTGCGAAATCGAATCTGATAAAGCAACATTAGAAATGCCTGCCGAAGCTGCTGGTCGTTTAGAATGGGTGATTGAAGAAGGTGATGATGTAGAAATTGGTGCAGTCGTTGCCAAAATTGATACAAACTACGCCTCTGATGGTGCGCCTGCTGCGCCTAAAACTCCAGCGGTTACTCAAAAGATTTCTTCTAATGCACCTGCTGTAAAAACAACTTATGCGACAGGACATCCTTCTCCTTCTGCTGCCAAATTAATGGCTGAAAATAACTTGACTGATGTCAAAGGAACAGGAAAAGATGGACGTATTTTGAAAGAAGATGTAGAAAAAGCAATTGCTAATAAAAAAGCTGTTCCAGTTGCTCCAACACCTAAAAAAGCCGCTCCTACACCTACTCCAGCAGCTAAAACTGCTCCTGCTGTAAATAATTCGTCATTTAGTAGAGGCACTAATCGTAAGAAAATGAGCCGTATGCGTCGTACGATTGCGCGTCGTTTATTGTCTGCGAAGAATGAAACTGCGATGTTGACGACGTTCAATGAAGTAGATTTGACGGAAGTCATGGCATTACGCAAAAAATACCAAGAACGTTTCGTCGCTAAGTATGGAACGAAGTTAGGTTTCATGTCTTTATTTTCTAAGGCTTGCGCCAAAGTCCTAATAGAAATGCCTATGGTTAATTCTATTTTAGATGATAAAGAATTGATTTACCATGATTATGCAGATATTTCAATCGCTGTTTCTACAGGAAGCGGTTTGGTTGTTCCTGTCGTTGAAAATGTAGAATCATTGAATTTTGCAGAAATTGAATTCAAAATCAAAGAATTGGCTGGTAAAGCTAGAAATGGTACTTTGTCTATCGAAGAAATGACGGGTGGAACATTTACAATCACTAACGGAGGCGTTTTTGGTTCGATGTTGAGTACGCCAATTTTAAATCCACCACAATCTGCTATTTTGGGTATGCATAATATCTTGGATCGTGCTATGGTTGTAAATGGAGAAATCAAAGTGCGAAAAATGATGTATTTGGCATTATCTTATGATCATCGAGTAATTGATGGTAGTGGTGCAGTTACATTTTTGAAAAGAGTAAAAGAATTATTAGAAGATCCAATGACTTTAATGTTGGATTTGTAAAATAACGAAAATAAGTGAATTGAAAATTATTCATTTATTTTAAAACTTGTTCCCTAGTAGGGCAAAGGCTTGCCTTTGCCCTATTTTTATTTCTATACTATGAAAAATTGGATATTTTTATTTTTTAGTATCTGCTCGATTAGCCTCGCTGCTCAATCTATTCCTCAAAACTATGGTTTTACAGCAGAAGCCTTCGGAGGTTACTTTTTTAAACATTCTTCCGAAATTAAATTTCCTGCAAAAGGAATATCAAGTGGTATGACACTTTTTTATAATTATGATACTTATGGAAAAGAAGCTTGGTCACAATGGCGAAATTACCCTACTGTTGGTATAGGCGTAGGTTTTTTGGATATAGATCAGAGTGATATTTATGGCACAGCTTTTCATATTTCGCCTTTTATTAATACCTATTCTAAGTGGCGTGGAAATAGTCGGGGATATTTTAGAGTAACTAGTGGCTTAGCTTATCTCACGAAAAGATATGACGAAATTGATAATCCTGATAATACCGCGATTGGTTCAAATTGGAATGTACATTTTTCCTTATTGTGGGGCTGGCAATGGCGTATTCAACCCAATTTAGACTTTAATATTGGGGCAGGGGTCGTGCATTTTTCAAATGGTGGAACTACTGCGGGCAATTTAGGTATCAACGTATTAAGTCTTCAAACAGGAATCAAATACATACCAAAGGCTATAGATCGCAAAGATTATATTTCCAATAATGATAAACGTGATTTAGATCGTAAATTTAGCGCGGATATAGAAACGAGTTTTAGCCTTGTTCAGCATGATGCAGGTAGTGGAGGAAGTTATTTCCCAATTTATATTCATTCTCTAAATATTGGCTGGGATTGGAATAAAGTCCATCGCTGGATGGCTGGGTTTGAATATGAAAAAAACTTAAAAGTACTGAATTTTTTAAATCATATCCACAAATTTGAGCCTGACGAAAGAGATTGGCAAGCTTCGCGTGTTCAATTCTTTTTGGGGGACGAATTGCGATACAATCGAATTTCAGGTTATTTAAAAATGGGAATTTCCTTGACGAATCATTATAAAGAAGAGTTTCTAATTTATAATAAAATAGGACTTCGGTGGTATATGATTGAAAGCAAATACTTTAATTTATATGGTCATATTGTGATGAAATCGCAGTTGGCCGAAGCGGAATATTTGGCTTTTGGGTTGGGGGTGCGATTTTAAAGAATCGCACCAATAGCTTTTATACTTAACTTATTCCTTATTATTATCTTCTGGAGGTGTTTCGGCTACTATCTCTGTGAATACAAAAACGAATATAACAATAATAGGAATTAACCATCTCCAATTTAAAAAAAGTGCGCAACCTGTTGCAATTACTATAGTAAGGACGAATAAATTTGTTTTTGAAAAAAGATTTTTAGGTATCATATTAATTATTTTTTAGGAATATTTTCTCTAATACCTCTAAGTACCGTGTAACAAAAATAAATTAATGTTTTAGGTTCAGAGAACCGACACCGTTTGTAGTTATCAAGGAACAGGAT
>CAKZLL010000177.1 GCA_937125475.1 uncultured Saprospiraceae bacterium
ACTGGTTCAATTATAAGCGCGAATGCTTATATAACATCATTGAGCGAGTCGGGGTTTCAATTCCAAACTGGTTCAATTATAAGTCAGGTGAAAGCCATGCAGCAAACTTTAAAGCTAAGTTTCAATTCCAAACTGGTTCAATTATAAGGCTTTTTCCCTGGAATAGTTGACCTTTCTATACTATGTTTCAATTCCAAACTGGTTCAATTATAAGAATGCCATTTATTAATTGAGTCAGTAAATTCTGTAAGTTTCAATTCCAAACTGGTTCAATTATAAGGTAACGAAAAGAGTAAAGATCATTACCTATTCGCTGTTTCAATTCCAAACTGGTTCAATTATAAGATCTTTTTTTTCTCAAACATTTATTAGTTGAAGACAAGTTTCAATTCCAAACTGGTTCAATTATAAGTTATTTGTTAAAACAAAATCGATGTCTAGATTAGCGTTTCAATTCCAAACTGGTTCAATTATAAGAATGCTCTAAGTGATAGTGTTCATCCTTAACCTTGATGTTTCAATTCCAAACTGGTTCAATTATAAGGCGGTGGTGTTTTTACGTACCGAAATCCGTTGGCCGAGTTTCAATTCCAAACTGGTTCAATTATAAGGTGTTAAAAACGAAGATTTGCCGCGTCTGGTTGGGTGTTTCAATTCCAAACTGGTTCAATTATAAGAATAATGCGACTAATGCATTAACACCAACAGCGCAGTTTCAATTCCAAACTGGTTCAATTATAAGAAGCTTGGTCTAACTCTGACAATAAAGGTATATGTTGTTTCAATTCCAAACTGGTTCAATTATAAGTGTCTTCGATGTTGACGGCGATAAAGCTATCATTTTGTTTCAATTCCAAACTGGTTCAATTATAAGTTTAGAAACGGGGTATAGTGAGATTAAAACCTGTATGTTTCAATTCCAAACTGGTTCAATTATAAGAAAAACTCCCGTTTACAAAACTATTATATTCAAATGTTTCAATTCCAAACTGGTTCAATTATAAGGGTAAGCATACTATATCGTTTCCTAAATTACTAGTAGTTTCAATTCCAAACTGGTTCAATTATAAGAAATTTAAAAAAGAAATTATCTGTAAAATTATTTAGTTTCAATTCCAAACTGGTTCAATTATAAGGCGTTATTTCTGTTAAAATGAGCGAAGAAAAGATATGTTTCAATTCCAAACTGGTTCAATTATAAGCTCTAAAGGCATATCACTCAATGCCCGTATTTCAAAGTTTCAATTCCAAACTGGTTCAATTATAAGAACAAGAGATTAGATTTTGCCACGAGTACGAAATAAAGTTTCAATTCCAAACTGGTTCAATTATAAGTATTCCTAGAGGATTTTCTAAGCATATATGTTCGATGTTTCAATTCCAAACTGGTTCAATTATAAGTGAAATACACCTGCGGAAAATGGAAGCGTTTGTAGAGTTTCAATTCCAAACTGGTTCAATTATAAGTACAATATAAATACGAGTGGTATTATTAAATTTGCGTTTCAATTCCAAACTGGTTCAATTATAAGCAAAAATGTAGGGCAAAGTATTGCCGTTGATTTAAGGTTTCAATTCCAAACTGGTTCAATTATAAGAAACAAAGCTGGAAACAGCGAGCAAAATATAAATAAGTTTCAATTCCAAACTGGTTCAATTATAAGTAACACTAACGAAGATTACGAATATTACAAGAGAAGTTTCAATTCCAAACTGGTTCAATTATAAGAGTAGTTACTTTTATCGTCGATGCTTTTAAATGGAGTTTCAATTCCAAACTGGTTCAATTATAAGGTTTTATGTCCTTTGAAGGCGGTTATACTGTTCTTTGTTTCAATTCCAAACTGGTTCAATTATAAGCTTTGATACCAACTAGAAACGGTGTTGAATTTGTACGTTTCAATTCCAAACTGGTTCAATTATAAGTATATCTGCATGGATTTCGTGCTAATGAGATTTATGTTTCAATTCCAAACTGGTTCAATTATAAGGGTAAGAAATAATAGTAAATCTGTTTCGTATTCGCTGTTTCAATTCCAAACTGGTTCAATTATAAGTAAAATGTATTATTCTAAAAGTTATGTGGCTGGCTGTTTCAATTCCAAACTGGTTCAATTATAAGTTTAATCATGAGTTGCAAGTCTATGACTTTGCAAAGTTTCAATTCCAAACTGGTTCAATTATAAGCTGTTGCTTTCAAAAATAAAAATACCTAAAAATCAAGAACTTACATAATAAAAAACGAAGAAAAAAGGGAAGAAAAGTTGTCGATTGTCAATAGGGTGATTTACACTGGGGAGCGACAACTTTATAACTGATTGATTATCAGTGTTTATATGGGGAATCAATATTTCAAAGAGCTATTACAGTACAAAAGTAAGAAGGATTGACAACTTTAACAAGCCTTTTACGTAATTAAAATGCTTCTTTGATGTTTTTTATCAAAAAAAATGTTACATATTTTGCACAAAAAATAGTGAATTTTATGTTGTTCTAAAGAAGTAAGATAAGATAAATTAATTACATTTAAATATTTTTTATATTAAATAATTGATGAAGATGGACGAAGGATATATCAAATTTCAAGTAGATTGGAAACAGATTTCACGGGTTAAATCTAATGATATTACCGACTTGAATTATTGGCGAAATGAAATGTATCAGCAAAAATGGATAGGCGCATATGATAATGGAATTGGTTTTGGAAATATTAGTGAACGATGGAAAACGACTAATAATTTTATAATAAGTGGCTCTGCTACGGGCAATTTTTCGAGCTTAACTGCGGATCATTACGCTTTAGTTACAAAAGTTGATATTGAGAAAAATAGTTTGTATTGTGAAGGTGCAACGATTGCCTCATCGGAATCTATGAGTCATGCGGTAATTTTTCAAGCTTTGCCGTGGGTCAATGCCGTTATTCATATTCACGATCTAGAAAATTGGGAAAAATTGCTTTATAATCTACCAACAACGCCCAAGGAAATTCCTTATGGAACTTGTGAAATGGCTTATTCGATCCAAGATTTGATTAAAAATACAAGCGTTGCCGAGCAAAAAATATTTGTGATGGCAGGTCATATTGAGGGCATTTTTGCTTTTGGTAAAGATCTTAAAGAGGCGAGTGCCGTTATTTTTGCTTATTTAGAAAAAAATATATCTAAAGAAAAGTTAAATGAAACATTGTAAACTAAAAACCGTCTAACAAATTAGAAAAAAATATTATATTGTCTTTTTATTAATATTTGAATCGGTGTAGTAAAATAAATTTTCCAATCACCTTGATTAAACTAAAATTTATGTTTAAAAAAGCAGTTTTCACAACCTTATTGGCAACAATCCTTATGTATGGCGTGCAAGCGCAAGGCGTTGATTACAAAACTTATTCTATTCAAGTTGCTTCTTTCTCAAAAGTACTTGGAGATAAAGAATTTAATGTCGTTTTGAAAAAATTTAATAAGCTTTCGGATCTCGGTTATGTCTATGAGAAAAGTTATTTAAGTCCGACTAATATGGTTCCTTCCAAGTTTTATTTGGGTAGTTATATTGGAATGCATACCGCTAAACGCATTTTAAGAAAAGTTAAAGCGCGTGGTTATAGAGATGCTTATATTGTTGAAGAAATTAAAGCCGCTAACCCTTCTAAAACTAAACATTTTGAAGTGGTACAACTCGGAGCTTATGGCAAATTACACATGAATAATTTTAAGAAATTATCAAATGATGTAGGGCAAGGCTATGTTGCGGTAGTATATTCTCCAAAAGAAAGAAGCTACAAAGTTGTATTGACCTCTTTTAACGATGGAGATAGAACAGACGAATTAAAAGATGCGAAAGATTACGGATTTAAAATTTGGAAAAGAGATATTCGACATATTTATCAATTAAAATCTGCCAAAAAGAAAAAGTAATATTTAGTTAGGTAAAAAAAATGGATAGGGAAATAATTTTCTTATCCATTTTTTATGTGCGAAATGAATGAAATGTTGATTACTAAGTAGGTTTACAAATTTAATTGTCTAATAGGTTTCAACCCATTGCTTTGTGAAAAATTGTATAACAATGGGTCTCAATCCATTGGACAAAATCTTATTGAGGAAATAAATATGTGAACCTACTTATTCTCATAATTAAACGTATAATCCTGTCAGTTTAAACAATCTTAATTGGATTTATCTCGTTATCCTTGTTGAATTATTCGAGAAATACAAATAGGAAAAGGTATGCCTTTTCTTACTTTGACGGCTAAAAGCAATATGAAAACCCAAGTACCTAAAGTGATTGAAAAAAAGAAATTATGCTACGCGTCAGTCAAAAAACCTACTTAAATTACCTGCTACTCTTATTCCTTTTCGGAATGACTATGCCTTCTTATGCCCAAGAAGGATTACAGAAAGAAAAAGTTTATTTTTATGAAAATCTAGCTGTTTATCAAGATTGGCTAGATTCTACTCATTTGTCTAACTTACTTACAATCAATAATTTAGTTGTTAATAAAGCAGAGTTAGTTGTAAATCTGGAACTAGCTAAAAAAGAAGATTGGTTCGATTTGAAAGATGAATTTCAAGACCGATTTAAAATTGATATTGGTAAAAAGTTATTGGATAAATTGGCTTTTCAAATGTCGATTGGCAAAGATTCAATCGAAATCCAAATTAATTGTCAACAAGAAAAATATCCAATCGAGCTTAAATATGTTAATGGTGAATTTACAGTTTTAGAAGCATTGCCTTTGGTTTCTACACGGGGGAGTTTTAAAATTGAATTATCGGATATTCCTGTTAAAGATCCACAACGAACGAAAGGATCAGCGAGAGAAGTGAAGGATTTGATTATTTTATATTTGCAAGATTATTATGGAAAGAAAAAATTTCTTTGGAAAAAAGCCAAGTTTGATGTGATTGATAATATAGATGAAGTGAATTTTGAAATATCAAATATCAAAAAAGAAGTTTTAGACGATTTTTTGATTGGTTATTTTGAATATATTAAGATAGATTTTTACATCGAGCAAAAAGGGCAAATCGTTGAAGTTAATTATGAACTACAAGCAAAATATGGATCTGGAATTTTAGTAGCACCGCGTCGTTCTGGATATAAAGACATGGAGCCGAAATATCAAGATTATATTGATCAGTATCGAAAAAAATTCAAATCCATGATTAAAGCGGTTATGAATGCTACAACTATAAAAGGGTAAAATTGAATTTTTTTCGTCAAGAATTTATTAATTCCAAGGTAAATCTTTAGGGATTTCTGAAATGATACGTAGTGTTCCACCTTCGTTTTTCAATGCTTTTTCCCAAAGTGTCTCATTATGTTCTGAATTGAAAATATAGTTAGGATCTAAATGACCAAGCATCCATGAACTATTAGTCATTTCATCACGCAATTGTCCCGCACCCCAGCCAGAATATCCCAAAAAGAACCGAATATTGTCAGGAGTAATAATTTTTGCCATGACCAATGTTCTCATTTCTTCAAAATCACCACCCCAATAAATACCATCGCCAATTTTGATACTATTCGGGAGTAAATGACCAACATTATGAATGTAATGAAGCGAATCATTACCAACTGGTCCTCCATACAAAACGTCAGATTCTATTTCTGGAAAACTAGCTAATAAATTATTGACAGGAATTTTTAATGATTTATTAATAATAAAACCAAGAGAACCGTCTTCTTGATTATGTTGACATAGCAAAATCACTGCTCTTTTAAAAGGGCTATTATTAGGCATAAATGGTTCTGCAATAAGTAGTTTTGAGTCGTTTAATTTTTGATCTAATCGACGTATTTCTTCTATATTCAAATTTAGCTATTTTAGGTATTGAAGGTTTGTTTTAGGTGATATTGTTTTTTGTTAAACGGATAAGAGGCATGATTAGTTCAATTTTATTAATATCCTCTTACTTCTTTCCCTTTGATTTTTAGCGTTGAACCTGGTTCAATTCTATGCAAAACTTTTACTTTTTTGGCTTGATAATCTTCTACTACAATTTTACTTCCGCCAAATTCAGGTTTCTTTTGATAGGCAGCAAAACCCCTTTGGCAGTTTTCTAAATTAATATTGTGAATGGTTAATCTCGACATATCTATCGAAACGACCCCAATATCTGTATCTTTTATTTCAATAGAACGAACAACAACTTTAGATTCTTCTCCAACGCTCAATCCACGACTTGCAGCTTGATGAATGACAACTTGGTCTAATTCAACTTTACTACCCAATAATTCTACGCCAATTAAAGCATTAGATTTGAAGTTCGTCTTTTTTATCACACCATTAGAAAAATGAGTAACTAAACCTTTTTGATTATTTTTATTAAAATTACAACCAATTATTTCAAAATCGGAACTCATAATACTCAAACTTTCAGGCGCTTTGCTAAACGAAAAAGTACAATGATCGAACGTCACTTTTGAATTATAAGCAGTAAAACCACCTGGCAACCACCAATTATTATAGTTCAAATTTGAGGCACCTACAAAATAAGTATTCCTAAAAATAGACGTTTCAGGTGCATCTAAAAGTAAAAAGCCATTAGTTCCTCGAATGACCACAGGTTGATCGCCTTTACCAAAAGTCATCATAGTTGATTTTGATAAAAACTTAGTACCTTTTGCAAAATTGAGTTCTGTTCCTCCAGGAATATTAACTTGATAACCTTCAGGAATAATAATATCTTTATTAATGCTGTGTTTTCCACGTTTGAACGCAACTAATTTACCTCTAATTTCATAAATTTTATTAGAACTAAGTTGTGCATTTTCAAATAAATATTGAGCAGGAACACTAGCTTCGGGCGCATCCCAAAATGATAATTCTGTTTGAAATGTTTTGTCAACTCCAGGCAATTTATAAAAAATATAAGCTGCGCGATTATCTGCTGTGATACTGACATATTTTGGCGGAATACCTTCAATATTAGTATAAAGCAATGGGCCATTTCTAAGGGAATCATTCATTTCTGTGGAAGTGCTTCCGAAACCTACAATTTCAATAGGCAAACCATGAAAATTAGCGACTTTCACTACTTTTCGACCGCCTTTAACACCACTTATTTTAGCTGCAATATTTACTTTTCCATCTGGAATAAGATGAGATCTTATATTTTTTGCATTTTTAATAATAGCTGCGGCATCATAAGTATAATCACTAAATTCTTTACGAATAAATTGTTGACGACGCAATGCTTCTGTTTCTATATCCAAAAGAAAGTTCTCAATATAGCTTTTGGTAGAAAACTCATATAAATACTTACAGTATTGAGTAATAAATTCTTTATCCAAGAAAAGATGCATATAAATATTATGATCTTTAGCATTTGGATTGTAAAGCTCATGACCGATGTAAGGACGTTTACGATATGGTTTGATTTCTACCCCAAAACCACTCATACCAACAGGTTCGAGCTTGCTTTTATTTGGATTAAAATAATAACGCTGATCGTGCCAATCTAGGCTTTGATAAGCTTGCATGACATCCATAATGGCAAAATACTTCGCCATTAAATCCACATCAAAAATATCTTTTGCTGGCTTGAGATTGTATTTGTACTGATGCATTAGACTTTGAGCCACATTGAAATGCCTTTTTAGTGTATCAGAAAGTCGAATACTATTTGATTTATACGGCTCAATTTGTGCTGCATCTAAAGCGTTGATGAGTTGATTATCGGCATCAATTTGTGTTGTTGCATCTACTTTTTGTTTTTCATTATACCAAAAAGCATCTTCTGAAAATCGAACAACTGGACCGATTGGTCGTTGATGTGTTGTCGCTAATTCAATATCTGGATTTTCTTCGTAAGCATAAATACCTCGATTTCGATTGTTCAATCTTAGTTGAATAAAATCATATCTAGTCGCGATTAGCTTTTCCTTTCTTAATAATTCATGAAAAACCCATTCTCTTAAAAAGCTCTTAGAAGCAGGACTTTGTAACGAAAGCGATTTGATGCGATTCCAAGCATAAGGATCATCAACACGAACTTTATAAGACCATTTATTACCTTGCAAATGATATAAACGATTACCTTTTAGGCGTACATCAGCATTGAGTTTTTGAGTACCATCATTGATTTTAGCATCAACCCAATCTTTATCTTCATGTAATAAAATCCCTGAATTGAGTGCTTCTTGCCGCTTTTCGAGTATATTTTGCATGAATTGTTCCGCAATTTCTAAGCGGAATGTTTTCGGTGCAAATGGTTTTACATTGAGTGCAGAAGCAGAAGAAGAGAGTTTTTCAATATTTAGATTATCAAAATAAACGGCTGAATTACTATTCGAAAAAGTAGCAATTGAAATGGCACTTCCGCTATTTGCAGGTACATTAAATGTTAATTCTAATAATTCCCAACCCTCTTTATTCTTAGAAGAAGCTAGGTCTTCTCGTTTTTCAAAACCACTATCTTTTCCACCTTTAACAACGATTTCGCCTCCTGTTGGGCTAGTTCGATATCTATAAACAGAGACTTTGTAACGATCACCAGTTTTGGGTGCACGAAGGATATATTCCATGCCATTAGGTTGGCTTCGATTAGTTTTTGAGGCATAATTACCTTTATAAACTTTCTCATCGCTCTGTGTTACGCCATTTTTAAAAACATATCCTTGCGACACAAAATTATCGCTTCTAGTGTATTCTGCATCACAAAAAATCACACCCTCTTTACCTCCGCCCCAATAAGGGACAAAATATCTTAAAATCACATAAACCATCAGCAAGGCGAACGCCGAAACAAGCGCGTAGCGTCCTCTAACTTCCCAGATGGAAGGTTGTTGTGATTTATCAGAAATGATCATTAGTTCAAAAATTTAGTAGTCTTTAATAGTTAATTTTATACGATTAAGTCGGGCTGATCTACAATAGATAGCGTTGTAAGCGGGGATAATTCTGTCACTTTGTCTCTGACTACTTCAATATCTTTGATGTTTTTAGCTTTACAAATATAAGCTAAGTCCATTCCAGAACCTAGCGTATCCAATCGTTTCAGTTCTACATAATGAAATGATTCGGATAACAATTGATTAATTTTTTCTAAATCATTGCTGTCTGTACTAATATTGACATAAAGTTTATCTTCCGACTTGAATTGTGTCTTCCCTTCAATTTGTTTGACCAAATACAGAAGCCCTAAAATCAAAGCTACTGCGACAATTCCTAAGAGTGATTGATTCGCACCCGAGGCAAGTCCAATTCCAATGACCAAAAATAGAAAGGTCAATTCCTCTGGATCTTTGATCGCTGCACGAAAACGAACGATAGACAAAGCACCAACAAGTCCTAAAGAAAGGGCGATTGATGATTTTACAATAGTAATAATCAGCATTGTAGTTAACCCTAATGGCATAAAATTACTCCCGAAACGTCTTCGGTTAGTAATTGAGTTACCAAAACGGATATAGTATATTCTTAGGATACTTGTTAGTAATGCCACAACTAAGATATTCAAAAAGAAATCTTGAAATACTATATTATTATTAAAATCATCTAAATATTCTTCGAATCTTAACATCGTCTATTTAGGTTAAATTCAGTTATTTACAAATATATAAAAATCTAATAACTAAAGCTTTATGTGTCAAATATAATTCAGATTAGTTGAAATAAAAATCATTGTGATAAATAAAGCAGAAGAAAGCCTGTTCTCTTAACCTTCAAACGTACGAAAATGAACCGATATTGGGAAATTAAACGGATAAGAAAATTACGGTTGTAGTAGTTTAATATTTAAAAAAGAGGTAGTTGAGAGGCAAACTAAGCCTTATTCTCTAATGCCAAAGCAATAAATTCTAAATAATCAGGCTTATCTGCTGCAGTATCATGTAGAAAACTTCTGATAATTTTTTGGTGGTGCAACATAAAAAGTCCAGGCATTTGATTCATATCTCCAATAGATGTAAAACCATGACCATGACCATTTAATAATCCTGCTTTGAAACCTCGCATCATGACATTTAAGCCGTAAAGCTGTCTGATATTTCCTTTTTTTAATCCAAAATACTCATACAACTGTTTTTCTGGATCACTAATATTGACACTTTTATTAAGTTCATAGAAACTTAGATGCATATCTGCTGTTTCTTTATCAACCATATGAACGAAGACTAATTGTACGTTTAATGCTGCAATTTCCGTTCGAATTTCAGATAAATCAGACAATGCCTCTCTACAAAATGTACAACCAAAGTGACGTAAAAAAAATAATAATGTTGGTCGTTGATCAGAAAGTTTGACTAAATCTATTCCTTGATTATCTTTTACTGAATGTATAATTTTATTGATGACTTGAGCATCTAAGTGCATAAATCTATTAATTTTAAATTTTAAAGAAAGTTCTATTAAATGTAAAGCTATATTGATAATCAATGTTTTATAAAAGAACATTATTTTTGTAAAATGGTTTATTGCTTTTCATACAGTCAAATATAGTAATATACTTCCTTTTTTTAGCTTATAGAAGGTAGGAAATACAGTTTATATGATTTTAAATGACTAATAATTAAGATACTTATAGGTGTTAGGAAGATCTGATTATTAATTGTTTATTTCTCTGACATCTCGCTCCAAACACCTGATATCTCCTTCAAAAAAATAGCTTCTAACTAATTTCATTAATTTGTTAGAAAAGTACTTTTTAGTCGAATAATTGTAATTTTGTTATGTCATCATTTTTTAAAAGAAAAACTATTCTTCTTAAAATTACGCCTCTATTTCGTTGAAGCAAAATTAAAATTGTAATTTCACCGCCAAACGATACAAACCAACTTTGAATGAGTGAAAATCAAACTAAAAAGAAAATAAAGCATATAGCAATTGCTGGAAACATTGGTGCAGGTAAAACAACCCTAACCAATCTTTTGTGTAAACATTTTGGCTGGACACCGCATTATGAAGATGCGACAAACAACCCCTATCTAAGTGATTTTTACGACGATATGCACCGCTGGTCTTTTAATCTTCAAATTTACTTTTTGAATAGCCGTTATCAACAAGTTCTTGATATTCAGCGTGGTGATAAGACAATTATTCAAGATAGAACGGTTTATGAAGATGCTTTTATCTTTGCACCAAATTTGCATGATATGGGCTTAATGGCAAAACGTGATTTTGATAATTACTCTAGCCTCTTCCAAACCATGATTTCTAATATTAATCCTCCTGATCTATTAATTTACCTAAAAGCTGGTATTCCTACTTTGGTAGAACATATTCATAAGAGAGGACGAGATTATGAAGGAAGTATTAGTTTAAATTATCTAAAGCGCTTGAATGAAAGATATGATAATTGGATTGATACTTATACGGAAGGGAAATTATTAGTAATTAATTCAGATGATTATGATTTTATTAATAATCCTGAGGATCTAGGTCATATTATTAATCAAATCTCGGGCGAATTACATGGACTGTTTTAATGACCTAAAATAAGTAATAATTTTTTAGAGAAAGGGTTGAATATCTTCAAAACATTCAACCCTTTCTTTGAATACAACAAACCATTTACTTAATCGCACTTATTGTACTCCAAGCAATTTTATTCAAATTCTCTATTGCTAATGGTAAATTCCAATTGTCGCGATTTCGTGGTTCTACATAATTAGAAATGGCTCTAATTTGCAAGCATTTGACATTAGACAATAAGCAAGCATAAAAAAACGCAGCACCTTCCATACTCTCTATTTCTGGCTGATATTTTTTGCGAATAGCTTCAATACTAGCCACTGTTCCATGAACTTTATTCACCGTTAGTCCAGCTACTTTTCTTAAAAAATGAAAGCCTTCTACTTCAAAACTCATCTTTCCATCCGCGTAAGGTGCTTCATTTTTTTCGGCTAATCCCATTTCAAATAAATCTGTAAATTGACCTGTGGCTTCTTCTACTCCTAAATCACCAAATTGCTCTGAAACGACCTGAACTACATCGCCAATTTTCAATGTTTTGTCAAAAGCACCTGCTACGCCTAAATTAATTGCCAAATCAAATTGACCTTCTTCGCTCAACATACGTCCTAATGAAAAAGCCGTTGCAGTTAATCCCACTCCTGTCACTAATAAGTAAATATTGACATGATTTTTTTTATAATGGAACGGTTTGATTTTATTAAAATGTTCTTCTAAATGTTGCTGTAAAGGTGCGATTTCAAAAACAGTAGCTGAAACAATCAGAATATTCATAAAAAAATTTCTTTTTATAGTATTTTTAATGGATTGAATATTCATAACTGAATTTCAATGCGCCAAAATATAATTTAAAATTAACTTAATTTATTAGAGTAGTTGCCAAATTGTTACTTTTGCACCGAATTTCAATGTAAAATTGAATTGGCAATGTTTAATAGCGGAAGATGAAAGTATATTTAACTAGGCGAATGACATTCAATGCAGCTCATAAACTATGGGTGAAGCAATGGAGTGAGGAAAAAAATCTTGAAGTATTTGGAAAATGTGCTAATAAAAATTGGCATGGGCATAATTATGTCCTCTATGTAACCGTCAAAGGCAAGCCTGATCCTTTTACGGGGTTCGTTATGGATGCCAAGGTATTAAAAGATATTATTAAACGGGAAATTACTGAAATATTGGATCATTCTAATCTTAATTTGGATGTCCCATTTATTCCTGAAAACATGCAGCCTACCACCGAAAATTTAACCATCATTATTTGGCAAAGACTAGTTTCTCACATTAGAGGTTGTGAATTGCATTGTATTAAATTGCATGAAACAGAAAATATTTATGCAGAGTACTATGGCGAATAATCGCTTTTAACTTATTGAAAATAAAAGATAATAATTGATTTGATTAAAAATTAACTAAAACTTAATGATTAATAATTATTGTCTTTTTTTGCAAAAATTAAGTTTATGTCTTATAACAAAACAGAAAGCTACAATCCTAAAATTACCAATAAAATCACTAAATATTATAGTAATATTATTGATAAATTAGGAGAGGATGTAAATCGAGAAGGCTTAATAAAAACTCCTGAACGCGCGGCAAAAGCCATGCAGTTTTTAACACAAGGTTATCAGCAAGATGCTTCGGCTATTTTGCAATCTGCTGTCTTTGACGAGGATTATAAGGACATGGTAATTGTTAAGGATATTGAATTATATTCTTTGTGTGAACATCATTTATTGCCATTTATTGGTAAAGTTCATATTGCTTATATTCCTAATGGAAAGATTGTAGGATTGAGCAAAATACCACGGGTTGTTGATGTATTTGCAAGAAGATTGCAGGTGCAAGAACGATTGACACATCAAATTTTGGATGCCATTCATGAGACATTACAACCATTAGGTGTGGCAATCGTGATTGAAGCAGTTCATCTTTGCATGATGATGCGTGGTGTACAAAAGCAAAACTCCATGACAACGACTTCTGCCTTCAAAGGTCAATTTGAACAGGTAGAAACTAGAACAGAATTTCTAAATCTAATCAAATAGAAGAATCATTGTTTCATTGTTGTCAATTCGCTCATTGTTCGATTGAGTTGGCGCAAGATTTTATATGAAATGAACTTAGAATGAAATATTTTCCCAGTTCGGTTTTGTTCAATGAAACCATGAAATTAAAATTAAAAAGTATGAAAGCTTATGTTTTTCCTGGGCAAGGTGCGCAGTTTGTAGGGATGGGAAAAGATATGTATGATAGTTCGGATGTCGCTAAAAAAATGATGGATGAAGCCAATCAAATTTTAGGTTATGATTTGACTAGTGTAATGTTTGAAGGAACAGCCGATGAGTTGAAACAAACCAAAATCACTCAACCAGCTATCTTTTTGCACTCGATTACTAGAGCTAAAATGAATGGTGATGCTTTTCAACCAGATGCGGTAGCTGGACATTCTTTGGGCGAGTTTTCGGCATTAGTTGCAGCAGGTGCATTGAGTTTTGAGAGTGGTTTGAAATT
>CAKZLL010000178.1 GCA_937125475.1 uncultured Saprospiraceae bacterium
TTTTTAAAATTGTTCGTTTCATTTTATTGTTAAAGTATATTAAAAAACTGTAATAAAAAGTAGTAGTATTTTGTTCGAAAGAATAAAGAAAAAGTTGCGTAATCAAGTCAATTTTTAACATTAAATATTAAGATCTTGAAAGAAATTAACACACAAAAAAAGTAAAATAGCTTTTAATGACCAAAAAAAAGTAAACCTTATCCATTTTGAAAACGAATAAGGTTCATTTCTTTTTTATTATCTACTTGAATGAAGTCAATTAATTTGTTTTAATCATCACTAACTGCATTGCCAATTGTTGTTTCTTCATAAGGGTAAAATACAAATTCTGCTCCTGTTTCGTCTAATACAAATACGCAAATAAATGTTTCAGGTGATTTGTAAATCGCTCGAAAACTATCAATTTTATCCGAAGTTACGACATTTTTCGCGACCATTTCCTCCAAAGTTGAGGCATTAAATGACCAATTACTGCTGTGTTCACCTCGATCTATGAGTTCAATTCCTAGTCCGACTGTATATTGATGTGCCACAAAAATAGGATAATTCGATACATTTTGTGTTTGAATGGTTTCGGCTGCGCCTTTCAATGTGCTTCCAAAATTCTGTATATCGGCTTCCAATAATTTCAGTTTAACTTTCTTTTCTTGTTCCATTATTTATTCGTTAATGAGTTCCAAAAGTGCGATATTCTCGATATGATACGTATGGGGAAACATATCAACAGGCTGCATTTTAACTACACGATATTTGTCTTTCAACAAAAATAAATCCCGTGCTTGCGTCGCAGGATTACAACTCACATAAACCATTTTTGGCGCTGCTAATTGTAATAACATATCAACGACTTTCGGGTGCATTCCTGCGCGAGGCGGGTCGGTAATAATTACATCTGGTTTGCCATGCGTTTCCGCAAAATCATCCGTCAAAATATCTTTCACATCGCCAGCATAGAACGTTACATTTTCGATTTCGTTCAATGCCGCATTAACTTTTGCATCTTCGATAGCTGGCGCAACTTCCTCAATTCCCACAACGTGTTTGCAGCTTTTCGCAATATAAAGTCCAATGCTTCCAATTCCTGTGTAAAGGTCATAGACGTTTTCTGTACCTTGTAAATCTGCAAATTCTACTATTTTATCATAAAGCGCGACGGCTTGTTTGCTATTAGTTTGAAAGAATGATTTTGGTCCAATCTTAAATTCAACCTCTTTCAATTTCTCTGTAATGAACTCATTACCTTTATATAGGATCATTTCCAAATCCATGATAAAATCATTTCGCTTGCCATTAATGACATAAAAAAGCGACGTAATTTGTGGAAATTTCTCACTTGCGAAATCCAAGATTTTTTTGACCTCGTCTTCGTCATTCTTAAAAAAGCTAACAATCAACATGACTTCGCCTGTTGTTGTTATTCGGATCAATAAGTTTCTCAACAAGCCTTTTTGATCACGAATATCGTAGAATGAAATATTTTCAGCAATGGCAAAATCTCTGATGCTATTCCGAATATCATTCGACGGATCGGGTTGTAGATAACAATGATTAATATCTACAATTTTATTAAAACCACCTGGTTTGTGAAAACCCAATGCTTTGCGATGCTCAAACGGCACACCTGCATCAACTTCCGCTTGCGACAACCAGCGTCTATTGGAAAAGGTATATTCCATTTTATTGCGATAATAAGTCGTTTCAACTGCTGGCAAAATCGGCATCAACAAGTCGATATCAACTTTTGCAATACGCATCATCGCATTTTCGACAGTTTTTTGCTTATGAATGAGCTGGGTCGGATAGCCCAAGTTTTCCCATGAACAACCGCCACATTCCTCAAAATGCGCACAAAATGGCTCAATTCGGTCTGGTGAATAAGTATGATAATGAACGCTAGTTCCAATATCAAAGCCCGATTTTTTCTTTAAAACGCGGACATCAACCACATCGCCTGGTACAGCTTTTTCTACAAAAACAACTTTTTCGTTATGCCTACCTACCGCACGCCCTTTGTCGGCAATGCCTGTAATAGTCACTTCCTTCAATATTTTTGGCTTCCTTCTCCTTCCCATACGTTTTACTTTTTGTCATTTTCAAACCCGATATCCAATAAAGTTGCAAAATTACGGATTTCTTGTGGCGTTTTTTAGTTTTTAGCAATAAATGATTAGAAGAATAAAAACCAAATAAACAATAATATTTTTTTTCTTTAAAAAAGCCTTAGAACTTAGAGACATTGTTATTTATTATAAAATAATGCTTATTTTTATCATAAAAAAACTATTATGAAACACCTATACATTTTATTTTTATCATTGACTACTATTCTTTCTGCACAACCTTATCCGACAGGTAGTATTTTCAATCCAGAGACGCATGCTAGTGTGCCTACCGCTCCTGTAACTAGGGGATTAGTACTTAACCTTCCAAAGGAATATTCTTTGAAAATGTGTTGTCCCGAAATAGGAGATCAACAAGGGCTTTGGTCTTGTACAGGATGGGCAGCCTGTTATGGCGCAAAAACCATACTCTATGCCCAAAAGTACAAGTATTTTTCTCCATTTAAAATTACAAAAAATGCCTTTTCGCCTTCTTTTTTATATAATCAATTTAAAGATAGTGAAGATGATTGTAGTGATGGAGCTGATATGGTTGTGATATTAAAAGCGATGAAAGCACAAGGCGTTCCACTAAAAAACGTCTATGGGCATGTTTGTGAAGAAACTATTCCTGAGGCTATTAAAAGAAAAGCTCAAGAGTATAAAATTACTAATTTCTATAAAATTTGGGATAAGTTTGAAATGGGTAATAATCCTAATTTTGAGAAAAATAGACTCATTAAAAAAAGTTTATTTAATAATAACCCTGTTATTATGTGTTTTGATACCAATGAGGATTTTCAAGTCATAAAAGGAAAAACGGTCTGGGATGGAGCTAATACCAATAATGATAATAGAAAAGGAAATCATGCAGTAGTTATTATTGGATATGATGATGATAAAAATGCCTTTGAAGTAATGAATAGTTGGGGAAGAAACTGGGGCGATCAGGGTTTTGGGTGGATTGCCTATTCAGCTATAGAGCAATATTCTACGGGATTATATCAAATATTTGAAACATGGCAAAATGAGATTGCTTCGCCTAATCCAGATGATCTTTCGATAGAATTTGTAACTAGAAAAGGAGATGAATTTGCTTTATCTAATTCTAATTTTAATGAGGATTATAGTTTTGTTAGTCAAAGAGCTTATGATAGTTCTGAAGAGTTCAAACTTAACATTACTTCTAACCAATCTGGATTTTTATATCTTATTAATAGTGATAGTAATAAAGGTATTTTATCACTTTTACCTTGCGATCCTCATTTTAAAGAAATGATAGAATTTAAATATGGCGAAAAACTATATGATAAAAATATTACACCTCAATTATCTAATTTGCTTACCAAAATATCAATTCCAGGGGAAGAATATGATTTAACAACAGGTGAAGGATTGAAATATGAGGAAATGTCTTTTCTTTTTACTAAAGAAAAGATAGATTTCCATG
>CAKZLL010000179.1 GCA_937125475.1 uncultured Saprospiraceae bacterium
AGCGATTGGGATCATTTTACAGCTTTAAATTTAAAATTGGAGTTGGTTTAGCTCCTTTTTAAAGGAAAGAAGTAGAGATAAATTCATTTTATTTCCCTAATAAACCGTGTCAGTTTTGAAAATTGACACGGTTTATTAACATTGCACTCTTTTATTTTTCGATTAATTTTCCTAATTTGTTTTTTTATTATAATAAGTAAAAAAACACAATGGGCATTAAGGAAGTTATTAGCAAAATAAAAAGTTACGTTATCTCTTTCTTTAGACAATCTAAAGCTACCAAAGAGGACAATAATCCCAATTCTGATGAGAAAATTTATAATATAAATGAAATTGATAAAGCAAATTTTGCGGATGAAATTTATAATTATAAAAATACAGTTGACAAAGAAGCTTATTTAAAAGCAGATCGAGATATTCATATTGGCGATAAAATCATTTATGAAAACGATAAAAAAATTCTAAAATATCTTGGGAATATTCCAACTTATCCAGAATTTTTCATCGGTCGAGATAATGAAGTCGAAGCGATACATCAACGCTTAACGACTAATCAAAACATCCTTTTATTAGTCAATGGCAGAGGCGGAATTGGCAAAACTACTTTAGCTTCTAAATATTATTATACTTATCAGAAGCATTATCAGCATTTAGTTTGGGTATTTTCGGGAATGAGTATTGTTGATGCTTTATTGTCTTTGGCTTTGCCTTTAGGTTTGAAATTTCCTGTTAAAGCCAATAATGATGAACGGCTCTCCATGTTATTACAAACAATGGCAGAACTCAATCGCCCGTGTTTGCTGATTATTGACAATGCGAATAAACTCCTAGATATTCAAAAATATCATGGCGAATTACTGAAATGTTCCAATTTTCATATTTTACTAACCACCCGAATCAATAAAGAATTAAGTAATACAACAATCTATGAAGTAAAGCCTTTAGAACCTAAAGCCGCTTTACAATTGTTTATAAAACACTACAAAGCACACGATAGCAATGAAGATGCTTTGTTTTTTAGTATCTATGAAACGGTCAATCGCAACACGCTAGTCGTAGAATTATTAGCTAAAAATCTAACTAACTTCAATGATGAATTAGAAACAGAATACACGCTCAACGATCTTTTACGAGACATCAGCGATAATCTACTTCAACTCTCCAAAAGTGAAAAAGTCGGTACATTTTACCAAAGCAAAGAAACAGGTATTTTAAGAATGGAAACCCCCGAAAACATCATTACTGCGATGTATGACTTAGGCAAATTGGATGATACTGAAAAACGCTTACTCTCTATTTTTGCCGTCCTTCCTGCTGAAAGTATTCCCTATCAGACGCTCAAAGGCTTATTATCACAGAAAAGACTTAATAAATTTCTGCTTGGTTTATTTGAAAAAGGCTGGCTAGATTATGATACAAATAATCTAGCGTTTCGGATGAGTCCTGTGGTGCAAGAAGTCGTTAAAACAAAAGAAAACGATCTTCGTCAAAATTGCCAAGAATTAATTGATAAAATACAAGCTGAACTAGAACAAGATAAACTCCATATAGAAAACTATAAATATTCTACTGTTTTTGTAAAATATGCGATTTCCATTGTTTCCTGTTTTAAAACTGCTGATTATGACTTATGTCTTCTTGCTGAAAGAATAGGAATTTTTTACACAGAAACAGGAGATTTGAATAATGCTTTGCTTTTTTATAAATCTTCACAAAGCATTCTAAAACAACTTTTAAAAGCATATCCAAATGATGAGGATTATAAAAACGGCTTGGCCATTTCTTACGAAAAATTAGGCGATACTAATGCGAGTTTGGGGAATTTGAACAAGGCTTTAGACTTTTTTCAAAGGCGGTCTCAATTAGGAAAAGAACTATACGAGAGCTATCCAAACAATGTAAGTTTTAAAAACGGATTGGCCATTTCTTACTCCAAATTAGGCGATACTAATGCGAGTTTGGGGAATTTGAACAAGGCTTTAGACTTTTTTCAAATCGAAACTACATTATTTGAAGAACTATACGAGAGCTATCCAAACAATGTAAGTTTTAAAAACGGATTGGCCATTTCTTATGCTAAGTTAGCACAACATTATCAAGCTTCCAATAATAATCAAAAGGCTTATGATTATTTTAAAAATGCAGAAAAACTCTGGGAAGAACTAGTTGTACAAGCACCGCAATATGTTCAGTTTCAGAAGTATTTAGAAATAGTTCGTGATGTACTAAGTTAATGGTGTCGGTTTTGCAAATCGACACAATAATTTTCACAATTTCAAATAATTTCATTTTCACCGAAAAAAACACAATATAAATGAGAAAAGAGATAGATTTTCGACCTTCTTTTGTACCGAATCAATATCATCACTGCTATAATCACGGAGTTGGAGATGAATTACTTTTTCGAGAATCTGATAATTAGGCGATACTCATGCGAGATTGTATAAAAAGTATTTAGCTCCGATCATGGTATTATATGCCTATTGTTTAATGTCCAATCTTTCAAACCTTTTGTGCATTCCATCAAGACTTTAGAGACTTAGGCGGTTTCGAGGAAATGGAGAAAGTCTAATTTTTTTGTAATTAAAGTGTTAAATAATGTCATAAACTGTGTCATTTTTTTAAAACTGTCACAACTTATTAACAAATATCATATATATCCAATATATTAGTAACTGATAATCTAAGTAAATGTCAATATTAGAATTTTTCATTTAAAAATATGACACAAAATCTTCATTTCTACACTCAAAACAAATTAGTTTTTTTAGAAATGTAATAGTTGGTATTTAAATTGCAGTTCGGAGAATAGGGCTTTGTTCAAAACACTATGAACAAGAATTGCTAGAAAATTACACTTGTACAATGACTTTATCAACAATACTTAACAATATAATATCTCCTAAAAAAGGCATTGAAACACCATTAAACAATACAAGAGAAAAGATTATTCGGTTATCATTTGTTTTAGCTTCTATTGTTTGCTTCATTCTTACAATAGTCCGCATATTTGAACATAATGGCGATAAATCTATGCTAATAGCTGTCATTATTGCCTTTTTCTTTAGCATCGGTTTCATTGTTGTTTGCTATCGAGGATATTCACAAACGGCGATATTAATTGCAAACAGTTTGTACATTACCATTGCATTCTATGAAGGTATTCGGTTAGAAATGCCCATGCAAACTTATATTTATTTTTCCTTGATCCCCGCTATTAGCTTGTTTTTGATTAAAAGTAGAAATATTCGACTTATATTCTTGACTGTAAATATTGTAATTTTTATTTGTTTAAATTTCTTCACACAATCCGATACCCTTTCCAATTTATTTACCTATATTTTAATGGCTTTGATTTGTTATATTGTGTTATTTGTTTTTGTTGAATTAATGGAAAAACAGCAAAATGAACTAATTCTTGCAATTAATGCGAAAACTGAAACACTTGAATTACTCGAAAACAAACATCAAGATTTACTGCTTTTTAATAGTATGATGAATCATGATATTAAAGCTCCATTAAGAAGTATTAAAGGTTTTTCTTCTCTACTACGAAGAACCAAACCTACCGAAGTACAAAAGGAATATATTGATTTCATCTCCACTTCAACTACTAATTTAGAGCATCTAATTTCGGATTTACTGCTTTATACTAAAATTGATTCTATAAAATTTGAATCTCAGAACACCAATATTAACAATATCATTGATTTTGTAACTGCCTCTTTAAAATACGATATTGAGCAAAAAAATGTAAAAATCATCACAAAAGACTTACCTCAAAGTATTTATGCTAATGCTGATGGATTACGAACAATTTTTCAAAATCTAATTTCTAATTCAATTAAGTATCAACCTAAAGAAATGGATAATCACATTCCTGAGGTTATTATCAGATATGAAAAAGAAGAAAAATTTGCTGTGATTTATGTAGAAGATAACGGAATTGGAATTAAAGAAGAAAATATGGAGCGTTTATTTACGCCTTTTGTTCGTTTTCATTCTGCGGCTCAATATGAAGGAACAGGTTTAGGATTGTCTATTTGCAAAAAAATAATATCGAAACATAAAGGACAAATGGAATTGATACGAAAAGAAACTCAAGGCACTTCTTTTCAGTTGAAATTTCCAAAAGGTTGATAAAACAATGCTTGCGTAAAAGAATGTTAAATTGACGAATATTTTCATATAAAAACAATGCTTACAAAAAAATAAGTTACTTTCGTATAATGTTATTAACCTATTTCTTACCATACCTTAAAAATAACTTATGAGTTTTAATAAAGCCCTTTTAGTTGCTGCTTTTCTAATTAGTATAGTTGCTTATTTCCAAATGAATATGAATACAAAAGAAACGATTACCAATGATCTTTCAACAGAAATTCTATTTACAAAAGCAGAATATAAACTATTCAATTCTGAACCAAAGAAAAAAATACCTAGAAAAATATTAGTGCCTATACAGGATGGTGATCAAATGATTAATGTAAATGAAATCCTTTATTGTGTAGCAGCAAATAATAGAGTTCAAATTCATACAGAAACTACCCATCAACCAATTGAAACAACGACAAAGTTTTCACTAACGAAAATGAAGAACAAAATCGGTAGTGCTGATTTTCTATACCATGAACTTAGAAAATATATCATTAATTTTAATTCAATTGATAAAATAATTCGTATTCCTCAAGCCAATCAGAAGCATTATAAATATAAAATCATCATGGAAAGTAACGATACATTACCTTTACCTGTAGATAAAAAAGATGGTTTTATGAATGTATTATATGATTATATTGATAATTATTAACCTTTCCCACGTTTCATGTTCCATTTCCCATGTTTCACAATAGAGTTCTCATGATTGAGCGTTAAGGTGTTGTTATATCTATTTTTTGCTTGCATCTTTGTATCAAGAAGTTTAGCTAATCATTCTTATTAACAACATTTTTTAACACTTTAAATTTTAAAATCATGAGCAAGAAAAGTTCAAACAACAAAGCCAACGACCACAAGTCTAATCAAAGTAATCCGAATAAAGGAACACGAGGTACAAATGTCATTTATGACAAAAATCAAGGCAATCGTGGAAAACAATTAAATCCAAATCAGAAGAAAAGTAACTAAGCTTAATTTCTAATTAACCAACTAAATGCTGATTGATTACTTAATGGTAATCAATCAGCATACTTCCTAATTTATTCAACAATTCAAAGATGAAGACCCGAATTAATCAATTCCTACATACACTTAATCAAGATTTATACGAAAGAGAAGAAGTTATTCAATTAGCACTTTTAGCAACATTAGCAGGCGAAAGCATATTTCTATTAGGTCCTCCAGGAGTAGCAAAAAGTCTTATTGCTCGTCGCTTGAAAACAATTTTTAAAGGAGAAAAATCCTTTGAATACTTAATGAACCGCTTTAGTACACCCGATGAAATATTTGGTCCTATCGCGATTTCCAAACTAAAGAATGAAGATAAATACGAACGATTAACCGATAAGTATTTACCTTGGGCAGATATTGTTTTCTTAGATGAAATCTGGAAAGCAGGACCTTCCATTCAGAATGCATTACTTACCGTAGTTAATGAAAAAATATATAGAAATGGCGCTCAAGAAATTTCAATACCTCTAAAAGGGTTGATTGCCGCGTCTAATGAATTACCCGCGAAAGGCGAAGGATTAGAGGCACTTTGGGACAGATTTATCGTTCGGTATTTAGTACATAATATCAGCTCGCCTGACAATTTCAATGATTTTCTAAAAAACTCAACCAATACAAAACCCAAAACAATTGATGAAAAAATAAAGATAACTGATAAGGAATTTCAAGAATGGCAACTCAAAATCGAAACGATAAAAGTATCTGATGAAACTCTAAATGTGATTAATGTTGTTCGTCATTATATTAATGATTACAATGAAAAAATAGAGGCTAGCGAGGAACAAAAGACCTTAATTTATGTCTCAGATCGTCGCTGGAAAAAGATAGTTCGATTACTCAAAACTTCGGCTTTTTTGAATAATCGCCAAGAAATAGATCTCATGGATTGTTTCTTGATCGCACATACTATTTGGAGCGAGGTAGAACAAATCGATGTAGTGAAAGATTTTGTTCAAGATGCAATCCAAAAACATGGCTATTCATTAAAATGTGATTTAAAAGAACTCAAAGAAGAGATTGAAGATTTAGAACTAGATGTAAAAAATGAAACAAAAAGCATAAAGCATATTGAATATTTTATACCAAAGGTAATTAATAAAAATCGTGAATCTTACTATGAAATAGAAGGTAGTAATACTCATGCATACATCAAAAAACTTGATTATGAAAACCTTGGAAAAACATACCAAGTAGTAGTTACGTATGATAATAGTTATTATGAAAATAGCAATTGGCGTAATAATTATCAAGCAGCTCTAAAAGAAGAGAATACGATCTCTTTGAGAAATGAACATTCCACTCAATCAAAAAAATATAAATTAAAAGTTGATAGAAAAAAACGCAAAGATACCCATGTAAAACGTCCACATGAAGCCATTATAGAAAAATGGAATCGCCAAATCAAAGAACTACATCAAATGATTGATGAGAAAGTCAAATTCATTGAGGATTATAAAAAGAATGAACTCGGAAACCTAAAGGAAAACCTATTCGTTAATAAAGAATTGGCTTATTATGTAGAAACTAATCTTAATCAAACCTTAACAACCTTATTGAATAAAAAAACAGGCATCCAAAATATAAAAGAAGCTTATGACCAACTCTAAAATATTCAAGCGTTTTATCAAATTCGGACAGGTGGCTGATCAGCAAGGACGTAAAAAGATAGTAGATATTATCAAAAAATGGCAGCCTGTGCTAGCCGAATTTTCAAATATTAGTCCGCGTTATCTCTCAACGATTAATAGTTTTATAACCGATACAGCTATTAATAATATTCTCAAAATACAACCTAATGCAAAAGAAGAGTTAATTCAACAACTCTTTCAATTACTGGAAAATATTGATAAAGGAGTTGTAGAATATCAGGCACAGGATACGTTAAGAGGTGTTTATGAGGATTTTTCAAAAATATCAGAAAAAGAATTTATCTCTTTTTCAAAAAGTGGAAAAACTTCTAAGTATAAAAAACACTTACTCAATAATTATAAAAAAGAGGAAATCAGTATTTCTAAAGTAAAAATAGATTTACAAGATTTAGTACAAGAAGAAAACGATCGAAAAAAAGCGATCAAGCATGATATTCAAGAGTTAGAAATCTATTTAAAAGAAGTAGAAGGCAATCTCTCAACTGTTCAGCAGTCTATAAATGAACTAAATTCTACCAATAGAAAAGGATTGAAAATCAAAGGAAAGATTGATATAAAAACAGGAAAACCTATTCCCTATATTAATCCTAATGAGGAAAAAATCAAAAAACTTACAAAAGAGCTAAGTGATTTTGAAGATGAGAAAGTCGAGATAAAAGGACAACTTCAACTCGAAAGAAAAAAGCTCACAATAAAAGGTAATTCATTTCAAGAACTTCAAAAAGATTTTACAGAAAATTGGCGAGTACAATTAGAACTAAAAGAAATGCAACGGATTTTGGCTATTATTGATAAAGCCAGAGCAGCATTTTTGAAAAAATTATACAAACAAATTGAAGAATTGAAAAAAATGTTAGAACTCCTCAAACCCTTTTTAGCTGAAACTAATGATTTCGGTCGGTTATGGAATATGTCAAAAGGCAATTGGAAAAACATCAATTTCAAATTATTAAAACAATACGCAAAATTATTAGAAAAAGATAATAAAATTCAGGAACTCGCTGATTTATTAGGTCGTTACAGAAGAGCCGAAGCCGTAATGGAGCAAGAAACTTTTAATAATATTCAAGTCATTTCAAATTATAAAATTCAGCATTCTGGCAAAGCGGAACTTGTCGGCATCAATCAAAGCGATGATTTGAACAACTTATTACCAACAGAATTAGCTCTTTTTAGTGATTTACAAACAGAAAGTATTTTCTTTAAACGTTTTGCAGAAAAGAAACTACAAACCTTTAAATATACGGATAAATCATTAGATTTCACCAGTAAAACAACCAAAGAACAACGAGAAAAACAAACAGAGAAAGATAAAGGTCCATTCATATTAGCGATTGATACGAGCGGCTCTATGCACGGAACGCCAGAACAGTTAGCAAAGATTATTGCTTTTGCAATTACAAAAATTGGAATGAAAGACCGTAGGAAAGTTTTCTTAATTACTTTTTCTACTGATATTCGAACCTTCGATTTATCGGAAGCTTATCATTCGTTACCCAAATTGATTGAATTTCTTCAAATGTCTTTTAATGGTGGAACTGATGCTTCGGATGCAGTAAAAGCAGCGGTTCAACAGATGAAAAGCGAAGCTTACGAAAAATCAGATTTATTGATTGTTTCAGATGGTGTTTTTGGCGCATTATCATCCAATATTTTGAAAACAATAACCGCTCTTCAAGAAGTAGGAAATCGTTTTAATGCATTGATGATAGGTAATAGTTATAATAAAAATGCCTTATCATTTTGTGATAATGTTTGGCAATATCAGGCTTCAAGGAACAATTTAGGGCAATTAGTTGACTTGATTAAACTTAGTCTACAACCAAGGAATTAATTTGATAGAAAAGCGGCTTTATTAATACAGCCGCTTTTCTATCATCTTATTCATTTTTCAAATCTTGTCATTACATCGACCTACGATATTGCCCACCAACCGAAAATAAAGCATCAGTAATCTGTCCAAGCGAACAAACCTTAACCGCTTCAATCAATTGTTCAAAGACATTTTCGTTATTTAATGCTGCTTCTTGCAAGCTCAACAATGCTGTTTTGGTTGTTGCTTCGCTCGATTTGTGCAAGTTTTCTAAATTGGTAATCTGTAATTTTTTCTCTTCTTCTGTTGCTCTAATGACTTCTTTTGGCAAAATAGTCGGTGAGCCTTTAGACGATAAAAATGTATTCACACCAATAATTGGAAATTCTCCTGTGTGTTTCAGCGTTTCATAATACAAACTTTCTTCTTGGATTTTGCCGCGCTGATACATCGTTTCCATTGCGCCAAGCACTCCACCACGCTCTGTAATTCGATCAAACTCCATCAAAACTGCTTGCTCCACTAAGTCCGTTAATTCTTCGATAATAAACGCCCCTTGTAATGGATTTTCATTATTTGCCAAACCTAATTCATGATTAATAATCATCTGAATAGCTACGGCACGACGAACAGACTCTTCTGTCGGTGTCGTGATTGCTTCGTCATAAGCATTGGTATGCAACGAGTTACAATTATCATAAATCGCATATAAGGCTTGCAAAGTCGTACGAATATCATTAAAATCAATCTCCTGCGCGTGCAAAGAACGCCCCGAAGTTTGAATATGATATTTCAATTTTTGAGAACGCGCATTTGCTCCGTATTTGTGCTTCATGGCTTTCGCCCAAATTCGACGTGCTACTCGACCGATCACCGCATATTCTGGATCAACGCCATTCGAGAAGAAAAACGATAAATTGGGTGCAAAATCATTAATATCCATGCCTCTCGACAAATAATATTCTACGAAAGTAAAACCATTCGACAACGTAAATGCTAATTGTGAAATCGGATTTGCTCCAGCTTCTGCAATATGATACCCCGAAATCGAAACCGAATAAAAGTTCCGAACACCATTATCAATGAAGTATTGCTGAACATCACCCATCAATTGTAAAGAAAATTCTGTTGAAAAAATACAAGTATTTTGTGCTTGATCTTCTTTCAAAATATCGGCTTGTACTGTTCCTCGAACTGATTTTAAGGCTCTTACTTTTAGCTCTTTATAAATGGCCGGTTCTAAAATTTGATCACCTGTCAAACCTAATAACAATAAACCTAAACCGTCATTTCCTTCTGGCAAATCGCCTTCATATCTCGGTCTTGGCAAATTATTATCATCATAAACTTCCTTCAACTTCGCCTCTACCCTACTTTCTAAAGCATTTTCTTTGATGTAAATTTCACACTGTTGATCAATCGCAGCATTCATAAAAAAGGCACAAATCGTAGCAGCAGGTCCATTAATGGTCATCGAAACGGAAGTCTTCGGATTACATAAATCAAAACCCGAATACAACTTTTTCGCATCATTTAAAGAACTCACATTCACACCCGAATTTCCGACTTTTCCATAAATATCTGGTCGGTAATCTGGATCATTCCCGTAAAGAGTTACCGAATCGAAAGCCGTCGAAAGGCGTTTCGCTGGTGTTCCTTTTGATAAATAATGAAAACGCTTATTTGTTCGCTCTGGACCGCCTTCACCTGCAAACATCCGCGTCGGATCTTCCCCTTTTCGCTTAAATGGAAAAACTCCAGCCGTAAAAGGAAATTCTCCTGGCACGTTTTCTTGCTTGCTCCATTTTAGGATTTCGCCCCAATCTTTGTAGCGCGGCAAAGAAATTTTTGGTATTTGATTTTGTGAAAGTGATTGAGTGAAATTTTCAACTTTAAACTCTCTTCCTCTCACATAATAAGTGAAGTGCTTGCCTTGATAGCTCTCTTTTTTCGCTTCCCAATTGTCAAGAATAGCTTTATTCTCTACCGATAGTTGCTGCTCTAAATTTGCTTTTAAAGGTTCAAGCGTTGCCGAAGTTTCTGATCCTTTTAATAAGGAAATCGTATTTTCAACTGAAAATAAATTTCTTGCGACTTCGCTTTGTTCCTCCACTTCCTTATCATATCGCGCGATTGTTTCCGTAATTTCAGATCAATCACGCACTCTTGCAGGTGGCATACTATATTGTTTTTCGCTCTTTCCTTCGTCCAAACCGCTTTTTTCTTCATTTGGAAAAAGGCGATTGGCTAATTCATTAAAAACTTGATTAACGCCAGGATCATTGAATTGCGATGCAATCGACCCAAAAGCAGGCATAGAATCTACTGGTTTATCCCAAAAATCGTTATTGCGCTGGTATTGTTTTTTGACAGAACGCAAGGCATCTAATGCACCTCGTTTATCAAATTTGTTTAACACAACTAAATCCGCAAAATCCAGCATATCAATTTTTTCCAATTGAGAAGCCGCCCCGAATTCGGGTGTCATTACATAAACCGACAAATCCGCGTGATCTACAATTTCACTATCCGATTGACCAATGCCCGAAGTTTCTAAGATAATCAAGTCAAAACCAGCGTGTTTCATCACGGCGATTGCGCTATCAATATCTTTCGACAGAGCTAAATTATATTGACGAGTAGCTAATGAGCGCATAAAAACCCGATCATTTGAAATAGAATTCATGCGAATACGATCGCCTAATAATGCGCCTCCAGTTCTTCTTTTTGAAGGATCAACCGAGATTATTCCGAGTGTTTTTGTAGGATATTTTGCTAAAAAACGCAATACTAATTCATCAACTAAACTTGATTTTCCTGCTCCACCCGTTCCTGTAATACCTAAAACAGGGGTTGTTTTATCAGTTTTCGATGTCGCTTTCAAACCTTCTAACCAACTCTTATTCTCTTCTGGATAATTCTCTGCTGCTGAAATAGTTCGCGCAATTGCCACAGGATCTTTGCTTGGTACGCGCTTAAATTCTCCATTCAAATTTGCTCCAATTGGAAAATCACATTTTTGCAACATATCATTAATCATGCCTTGCAGCCCCATTGCACGACCATCATCTGGCGAATAAATCCGAGTAATACCATATTCATGGAGCATTTCAATTTCGGAAGGCAAAATTGTTCCACCTCCACCTCCGAAAATCTTAATGTGTCCAGCACCTTTTTCGTTCAATAAGTCATAAGCATATTTAAAAAATTCGTTATGACCACCTTGATAAGAAGTGATCGCAATGCCTTGCACATCCTCTTGAATAGCCGCATTCACAATTTCATGAACAGGTCGATTGTGTCCCAAATGAATTACTTCTGCACCCGAACGCTGAATAATTCGACGCATAATATTAATCGCTGCATCATGACCATCAAACAATGATCCCGATGTCAGAATACGAATTTTGTGTTTTGATTTATATATTGCTATTTTTTCCATGTTAGTAGTTTTAGTTGAATAATTCTTTTCCTAGCTCATTCATCGAAATCGCATATTTATATCCTCAATTTAGTTTTCAAATTTAGCTGGACGCTTTTGCATAAATGCAGCAAATGCCTCTTGAATATCATTAGACAATAGCATTCCTGCATTCCAAGCTGCCATATAATTCAGACTATCATCAACAGAATGATCTCTTTTGTATAATAACATTTCTTTTGTACCACGAATAACAACAGGCGATTTTGAAGCAATCGAAGCTGCTATTTTTGTGACGTAAGTCAACATCGCTTCACGGGTTTCAAAACTACGATTGACCAAACCTATTTTTTCTGCTTCTTCCCCTTTTACATTTCTTCCTGTATAGGCTAATTCAGCTACTAAACCTGGATTTAAAATAGTCGGTAAACGCTGTAAAGTTCCAATATCTGCTACTAAACCTAGGTCAACTTCTTTGATTGAAAAATAAGCATCATCTGTACAATAACGCATATCACAAGCCGTAACAATATCCACACCTCCGCCAAGACAAGCTTTGTGAATAGCTGCTAAAACAGGTTTTCTACATTTTTCGATCGCTGTAATAGTGCTTTGCAAATCCAAAATAAACTTTCGGATTTTTTCTCTTTTTCGGGCTTCACAAGTCGAATCGTATTGCTGTATATTCATTAATGTAGCCAAATCAATACCTGCACAAAAATGCTTTCCTTCTCCTGCCAAAATCACAACTCGTACTTCTGGATTATCATGCATATCTTCAAAAACCTGTTTCATTTCCCACCAAGCTTCTGCGTGTAAAGAGTTCGATTTTTCAGGACGATTGAACGAAACCGTCGCAATATGATTATTTATTTCTACTTTAAATGATTGATATTCCATTGTTTATTTTTTTTGTTAAAGAACCTAAAGCAGCCATTTTTTTCTTCTAAAATAGACCATTAGCACAACAGAAATGAAAATCATTATTCCCCAAAGAATAAAATAACCATATTTCCATTGAAGCTCAGGAATGTTTGAAAAATTCATACCATACAACCCTGTTAAGAAAGTGAGCGGAATAAAAATAGCAGAAACCAACGTTAGAAAATGCATAATTTTATTCATTTTCATACTCATCTCCGCTAAAAACAGGTCTTGCAAACCATTCAATATATCTCGAAAATTATCAACCATATCTGTTATTTGAATAACATGATCGTATAAATCACGAATAAAAATGATCGTACTATCCTCTATTCTATCGTTATCCGCTTTTGAAAACTGACTAATCGCTTCCCTTAATGGAATTGTCGCTTTACGAATACTAAGGAGCTGTTTTTTCAAATCATGGATTTTTGCTTTGTGTTCTGCTTCATGACTTTCCAAAATTAAATCCTCTAGCATTTCCATTTCATCTTCAATTTCCTCTAAGACGATGAAGTAATTATCAACGACAGAATCAATAAGGGTATAGGCTAAATAATCTGCTTTTCCATGTCTAATTCGACCTTTTCCATGTTCAATTCGATTGCGAACAACCTTAAACAAATCCGTTCCTTCTTCATGAAAAGTAATGACTAAACCTTTTCTAAAAAATATAGCGACTTGTTCAATTGATACTTTCTTAGTTGAAGCATCAAAATGTAATGCTTTAACAATCAAGAAATTACCTTCCGCATACTCTTCAAATTTTGGACGTTGATTAACATCCGAAACATCCTCTAAAATCAATGGATGAATTTGAAATGTCTCTCCGACTTGTTTCATTATTTCAGTGTCATGAACGCCTCGGAAGTCATACCACTCGATTTTTTGGGGATCATTTGGATGAAAAACGACCTCATTTTCGGTCTTAGCAGTCACCACCTCAAATGAGGCATTATCATATTTCAAATAATGCAAACCCATCTTTTCGATTTTTTTATCTCCTGTAAAGACAATCGAACCTGGAGGTAATCCTGCTTGTTTATTTGTACTATTCATCCTTTTTTAATTTTGAATGTATGAATAATTTAAGGCTCATTGACAATTTTTGCTTTTTAGACCAACGTAGGCTTGCCCATTGTTCTAACTCTTTGAAAAGTAACGGGGCAAGCGCTGGATTAAAAATATTCATTCTAGCAAAATTGTCAATGAACCTAATTTAACACATTCATTATTGTCTCATGATTTTCTATTCGCCCCAAGGCAAATAAGTCATATCATTTTTTATGATATTCCTTGAAATCACAATTCGTTGAATTTCAGATGTACCTTCATAAATCTGTGTAATTTTTGCATCACGCATCAAACGCTCTACATGATATTCTTGTACAAAACCATAGCCACCATGTACTTGCACTGCCTCAACAGAAATCCACATTGCTGCTTCCGACGCATACACTTTTGCCATTGCTGCTGCTTGTGCATAATCCAGACCTTGATCTTTCATCCATGCCGCACGATAAACCAACATTCTAGCTGTTTCGACTTTTAATGCCATATCTGCTAATTTGAATGCGATTGCTTGATGTTGATTGATCGCTTTTCCAAATGCTTTTCTTTCGTGAGAATAAGCTAATGCCAATTCGTAAGCACCTGCTGCAATACCTAAAGCCTGCGCAGCAATACCAATTCGACCACCATCAAGGGTTTTCATTGCCAATTTAAAACCAAAACCATCTGCGCCAATTCGGTTTTCTTTAGGCACTTTTACATCTTGAAACATCACAGAAGATGTATCAGAAGAACGAATACCCAACTTATCCTCTTTCACACCTGTACTCACTCCTTCCCAAGCAGCTTCTACAATTAAGGCATTAATTCCACGATGTTTTTTCTCTGGATCTGTTTGTGCAATGACGATATAAACACCAGCTTTTTTACCATTAGTAATCCAGTTTTTCGTACCATTTACTAAATAGTGATCGCCTTTATCTTCCGCAATTGTTCGTTGACTAGTCGCGTCACTTCCTGCTTCTGGCTCAGACAAACAAAACGCACCAATCAATTCACCAGACGCTAAACGCGGCAAATATTTTTGTTTTTGTTCTTCTGTTCCATATTTCTCAATGCCCCAAAGACACAAAGAATTATGTGCAGAAACAATCACTGAACAAGAATTATCTACCTTCGACAATTCCTCCATTATCAAAACATAAGAGACGGCATCTAAGCCCACACCGCCATATTCTTCGGCAACATTAACACCTAAAAAGCCTAGCTCTCCCATTGCTTTGACCTGCTCAGTCGGGTAAGATTGAGCGCTGTCTCTTTCAATTACCCCTGGTTTTAATTCATTTTGTGCGAAGTCCCTAGCGGCATCGCGGATCATCATTTGTTCTTCTGATAATGTAAAATTCATGGTTGTTTTAATTGGTGATTGATTATTAATTATCAATCATATATTTGTAAAAAATGGTTGTTTTAATATAAAATAGTCGTTTCTAAACAATAAATTAGTGAAGTAAAATATTGCTATTAAAGAGGAATATTACCATGTTTTTTCTTAGGCAATTTTACTACTTTGTTTTCCAACATCGCGTATGCTTTTATTAATTTTCGTCGTGTATCTTTTGGATAAATGACTTCATCAATAAATCCTCTTTGTGCTGCTCGGTATGGATTTGCAAATTTCTCTGCATATTCCGCTTCTTTTTCTGCCAATTTAGCAGCAGGATCATTCGCTGATTTAATTTCTCTACGGAAAATGATTTCACTCGCTCCTTTCGCGCCCATTACGGCAATTTCAGCATTTGGCCAAGCAAAATTTAAATCCGCTCCAATGTGTTTTGAATTCATCACATCATATGCACCTCCATAAGCTTTTCGTGTAATGACCGTCACTCTCGGCACTGTCGCTTCGCTCAATGCGTACAACAATTTTGCGCCATTTGTAATGATACCGTTCCACTCTTGATCCGTACCAGGCAAAAACCCTGGAACATCAACTAAAACCAATAATGGAATATTAAAGCAATCACAGAAACGTGTAAATCGAGCCGCTTTCTTAGAACTTTCTACATCCAAAACACCTGCTAAGCTCATCGGCTGATTCGCAACAATTCCAATGCTACGTCCTGCCAATCGAGCAAACCCAACAACGATATTTTCTGCGTAATCTTTATGAATTTCAAAGAAAGAAGTTTCGTCCGTAATGCCTTCAATCACCTCACGCATATCATAAGGCTGATTCGCGCTTTCTGGAACAATATTCTCCAACACTTCCCGCGTTTCATTACCTATTGTATAAGGTAGTTTCGCAGGTTTGTCTTCGCAGCTTTGTGGCATATAACTCAATAAATCCTTGATTTTGGCAATACAAGCAATATCATTAGCGGCAGTCAAATGTGTTACGCCCGATTTTGTCGAGTGTGCAGAAGCACCACCTAACTCTTCCGAGGTGACCTCCTCATTAGTTACCGTTTTGACTACATTTGGACCAGTGACAAACATATAACTTGAATTTTCGACCATAATCGTAAAATCCGTCATCGCAGGTGAATAAACCGCACCGCCAGCACAAGGTCCCATGATTGCCGAAATTTGAGGAACAACACCAGAAGCCATTACATTTCGATAAAAAATATCCGCATAACCGCCCAACGAACGAACACCTTCCTGAATTCTAGCGCCTCCACTATCATTCAAACCAATCAAAGGCGCACCCATTTTCATGGACATATCCATGATTTTACAAATTTTTTCAGCGTGAGTTTCAGATAATGAGCCTCCAAAAACCGTAAAATCTTGTGCAAAAACATAAACCAAACGACCATTAACCGTTCCGTAACCCGTCACAACACCATCACCATAGAAAACTTGTTTTTCCATACCAAAATCGGTAGTTCGGTGCGTCACTAAAATTCCTACCTCCTCAAATGAACCTTCATCCATTAAAAAATGAATGCGTTCACGAGCTGTAAGTTTGCTTTTTGCGTGTTGTTTATCAATGCGTGTTTGCCCGCCTCCTAATTTGGCAAGAGCTATTTTTTCTTCTAATATTTTTTTATTATTAGTCATGACTAATTGATTGTTTTTTATTTTTTTGGTAGAAACTTTAAAAATGCTAGTTTTATAATAGTATTGTAATTCGACTCAGTTGGATGAAATAAGAATGTTTGATAATTTTTTAGAATAAATTTACGCCATGCTAAAAAATCAGACTTATTATCATTTGCTTTTTTTGAAAAATTAATAATTTCTCTTTTGAAAGAATTTAATTTTTGTTGAGATGAAAGTTCTTTATCATATCTAATATCATTAAAAATTTCTATCAAATTATCTTTAAAAGTTTTTAAAATTGGATATCGCAATTCAATTAAATCATCACGATTTAGCTTGCATATTTTAACTATATATTTTACTCTTTCATCAGTTAGCTTTATTTTCGAATTTGTATCAAAAGATATAAATTCTTCTGGGTTATCTATTTCTGGATGAAATAAAAGAGGTTTTTCTTGTTCATTGTATTGTTTTGTAATAGTATGCAAATCTTTAAAACATTCATTTTTGTAAGCAATTCTTTTCGATTGATTTTTAATGTCAAAACAACAACCTTTATTCGAATTACAATACGAACAACTTAAAACTAAATTACTCCAACTTAAAGCCAACCAATAATAACCATAAGAGGCATCACATTTGCTATCAACATCACTACCTTTCGGACGATAATGTTCAACTGCTCTAAAGTTATTCTTTAATGATGTTTCACAATAAGCACATTTGTCATGATATAAGTCAATCAAATCTTTTTGAACGACTTTATAACTTTCTTTACTATATTTTTTATTAATAATGGTATTTTCAAAATCTGCCTTTTTTTTAGTGAGTTTATCTGGCACTTTTGATAAATCTTTTTTTACATGAATCATAAGTGCTTATTGATTTTCGTTTGCTAGTTCTTTTTCCAATTCCATTTCAACCCATTTCATAAATTCATCTTCTGTTGCACTCGGCTCTTTTTCCATTCTTTTTGATAATGCTTGATGAACTCTAAATGTGATGTAATCATCATTAGAGATATTTTCAACATCTTTAAAAACCTTAGAACGAGCAGAACTTAATCCAAATAAAGGCGAAGTAACTAAACCATTCAACATCAAATCAGAAAGTCCTTTTATTGGTTCTGTAATCTTTGTTTCACCATCTTCTTTATATAATTTATAAAAAACAGCATCCTTTGAAGCACTTAAAACCAAAATTGGACTATGCGTCGTAATGATAAACTGAATGCCTTCAAAAGCTTTTCTTAAAATAGAAACAATATTTTGAGCCCATTTGACGTGTAAGAAAAGGTCGAGTTCATCAACAAGAACAATACCTTTGAAATCTTTTAAGTGATTAGCACTTGATTGATTTTGGCAAAGGCGAATAATTAAATCCATTACCCAAATAAAAACAGATTTATAACCATCAGATAATTGATCAATAGTTACTTTTGTATCAAATTCTTGAAATATCACATTGTCATACGTAATATTTATTTTTACATGACCACCTAATATTTCTTTTAAAAAGAATATTATTTTCTCTAATGAAATAGGAGGAACAGACAAATTTTCAGGTAAACTTTTATTAGGATTTTTTAGTTGAAAAAACTCAATTTCTCTTTCATTATTATATAGTTTAATAAGCCATTCAATTGGGTCTTCTAACTCTGCTTGATTTTTAAAAAGAGTTAAATATTCTCTTGTCGAAACCTTATCACTCTTGGTTGATTTTTTGTCTTTATTTACAGAACGATTAACGCCATAAGCATAAATATTCTTTAAATAAATATTTATAAAATCGTCTTGTTTATCTTTTATATTTGATAAATGAAATACACTTGAACCTTCCTCATTATTATCATTTCCTATCATCTTAATTTCAAGGTCTTTATTTTCATCATTCCTAGAATAACTACTTAATACTCCTGCGGTTTCGGTATCAAAAGCATCGGCATAATACCATTTTGTAGCTAAGATGATTGCTTGTAAAAAAAGTGTTTTACCAACTCCATTCTCTCCTAACAAATAAATCTCTTTATATTTTCCAAGTTTATTAATTTCGATATTTTTGATAGAAAAATAATTCTTAATAGAAATTTTATCTAAGTAAGTAAAAATTATCGGCTCTGTTTCTTTACCTATTTGAATTAAATTACTTTCTTCTTTAACGTATTTTTTGTAAATCCAGCTTAAAAAAAGGTCAATTTCTAAACCAATTGGATAGCGTTTTTTTTCATCTAGGAAATTCCATAAATGCTCTTTGTATAAAGGAATTATGTTTTCTTGTACTGCTTTTTGAAAACCGATATATCTATAAGGAGTAGTTTTCTTACGTTTTGTATAATCATCAAGATTAGGTAGTAAAAACTTCGTAGCTTCTCTATCTCTAAATTTATAAAAAACAACATCATTAGGATGACATTGTCCTATAATTTCACTGATTGTAGAACTGCCCCAATATTTTAAATCACGAGTTGCTGATTGAAAACGTTGTTTTAAATCAGCATATTTATTTTCTCCTAAAGGCTGAATTATACTTTTAAAATTTCTTTTAAATCGTTGAATATCACCTTTATTACTTAAAGAATTTATAGCTCTATTTTCACCATTAGAATGAGCATCAAAACCATGAATATTACCAGCAATGTCCTTTATATCCTCCCAAGAAAGGTTTTCAATATATTTTTTATTTTTAAATTTCTCTTGAAAAAAAATTGTCCTATTAAAATAATTGCTCTCTCTCTCTTCTTGAGAAACCCATGCGATTCTAACCTCGCCAAATTCTTTTATATAATATTCTATATTCATTTCTTTTTCGCTTCTTGATTAATAAAAATTCAACACCTCCATTAACTAAGACAAATTAAACTTCTTTTTATAAAAAGATGATGCCCAAACGATTAATAACGTACCAATAACCGTTGGTGCAAGGAAATTTACTGTATTATTATTAAACACATTTTGAATAGAAGTATACGCAGTCACCGCAGCAATAAACGAAATAGACATCCTAGTAAAATGCTCAAAATACCAATCCATTTTGCCTAAATCCCTTTTTTTAGTTTTTCTATTATAAATGTATTTTAAAATATCTTGAACGGTAGAGTTTAGAAAAATCAATCCAAAAACAGTGAATATAATAGCAAATGAAACATAGTTTTTTAAATAAAACTGAACCGCCGCATACAACATATAAATAGATGTACCTGCACCGAGGATCATTACAGCTTTATCGAAAAGTTGAAGTGGTTTATTTTTTAAACTTCCAATTCTAGAACCTGTTAGCGCGTAATAAAATCCAAAAATTCCTACCGTAGTAATAAATAAACCACCAATATACATTCCTGTAATCAATAGAATTATCCAAAAAAGGAGGTAAATCTTTCCAAGAATTTGATGAATTTTCCCACCTTTTTTCAGTATTATTTGTAATAAGCCAATTATAAAAACGACTGCACCACTGACTGCATGAATATTAACTGCTAGCTCTCTGTCCATCTTATTTTGTTTCGTCTTTTATCGTTTGGCATAATTCTACCAAAACACCATTTGCTGATTTTGGATGAATAAAGCATACCAATTTATTATCTGCGCCTCTTTTTGGCTCTTTATTTAATAATCGAAAACCCTCACTTTCCATTCGCTTCATTTCTGCGAGAATATCTTCTACTTCAAAAGCAATATGATGAATGCCTTCGCCTCGTTTTGCAATAAATTTAGCGATTGCACTATTAGGGTTTGATGCTTCTAAAAGTTCAATTTTGCTTTCTCCTGTTTGAAAAAAAGACGTTTTGACGCTTTCAGATACTACTTCCTCTATTTTATAATGTTCCTTTCCAAGTAATGTTTTAAATAATTTGTTGCTTGCTTCTAAATCCTTAACGGCAATGCCGATGTGTTCAATTTTCATTATTTTGCAATTTATTCTTTAGTCTATTTTTTTTAATAAAGTAAGTACTTTCAATTCTAAAACAACCTCCTCATAGTTATTTGGTATTGGTGTATTTTTTTTGATAACTAGCCAATCCAACTTTTCTTTATCATAATTATAGATACTTATTTTCTTATATCTCATAAAATACGCAAACCAATTTGCCCAATTTCGATCCTCTCGTCGAATTGAAACTCAATCATCTTCAACTCTATTTCCGATCACATTTATATCCTCTATCAAGAGTTGATCCCGATCATAAGTATTCCAATTATTGACCATTTGAAAAGTCGAAAAAATGATCAATAAGATAGAAAAAACACTTAATCCTTTATAAAGAATGTTACTTTTTTGAAAGCGTTTTTCATTCCATGAATTAAAAATAGGAATAATAAAAGCTCCTAGTCCTAAAGCAAAAAAACTAAGTGCTGGCACTAGATAATATCCTGATGCTTTTCCACTCAATAGCATTGGCAAAGAGCCAGAACAACCTATTCCTAGCCAAAACAAACCTTTTTTAATATGATCTCCATTTAAATAAAGCTTGTTTTTTTTCTTTATCAATTCCCAACTAAATACTCCAAAACGAAGAACAATTATAGGTAATAATTCTAAAAATAACCGTTCAAGAATAAACCATTGATTATTACTCGGTTTTACATTTTGAATAAGATTAGTATGTGTCGTTAGAGAATTAAATAGATTATTTTTTGCTGCTGGAACAAGCCATATTAACACAAAAAACAAACTCATACTCAATACTATTATCCTTATTTGGAGCTGTATCAATTTCTTTAAAAAATTCCTATAAATAACTATATACCACCCCACAGCCACTAAAGGAAATATTGTCGCTAATCCTTTTATTAAAAAAGCAAGGAAAATAAACTCGTTTTTAAAATAAAACAAAACA